>CAYMQX010000501.1:0-2074 GCA_964392495.1 uncultured Anaerolineaceae bacterium | reverse complement strand
CCTTCCCCAAGAACCAGAATGGCCGGGATGTAATGGCCGACGCGCCCTCCACCGTAGAGCCGCGGCAGTTGAAGGAATTGCACATTCAGATCAGCGCGTAGGGCCTGCTTGTTGCCCGTCGCAAGGAGGATACTCTGATGACAGAGATCATTCGGGTTGAAGAGATTTCTAATTATCCAGGCCGGGAGGTGCAGGTTCAGGGGTGGGTCTACAACCGCACCGACAAAGGCAAACTCTGCTTTCTGCTTGTCCGGGATGGCAGCGGTTTTGTCCAGTGCGTCGCTTTCAAAGGCGACCTGCCCGGGGACTTATTCGACCAGATCATGCACCTCCCCCAGGAATCCTCCGTCGCCATAACAGGGACCGTGCGCGAGGATAAGCGTGCGCCTGGCATCCCGGGCGGCTTTGAGATCGGAATTAAGGACATCAAGATCATCCAGGCCGCTGCAGCAGACTATCCCATGGCTCTCAAGGACCACGGGGTGGATTTTGCCCTGGATAACCGGCACCTTTGGATCCGCATGCAGAGTCAATGGGCCATACTGCGCGTGCGCGCCACAGTAATGGCCGCCACACGCGAGTGGCTGGATACCCATGGCTTTATCGCCATGGACACGCCCATCTTGACGCCTGCCGCAGCCGAAGGCACCACAACGCTTTTCGAAACCCCCTATTTCGATGAGGGTTTTGCCTATCTGGCGCAGACCGGGCAGTTGTACAACGAGGCCAATATCTTTGCCTTCGGCAAGGTGTATTGTTTCGGACCAACCTTTCGCGCAGAGAAATCCAAAACCCGCCGCCACTTGACCGAGTTCTGGATGCTTGAGCCCGAGGTCGCCTTCTGTGACCTGGATCAATTAATGGAGATCGAAGAGCAGATGATTTCTCATATCGTCCGCAGGGTCCTCCGCGACCGTGGCCCCGAGTTGAAGGCGCTCGGACGTGATATCTCCAAGCTTGAATCCATCCAGGCGCCATTTCCGCGCATTTCTTATGACGATGCCGCCTCCATGCTCGCAAAGCTTCGAGAGCAGGAGACCGACCCGGAAAAGAAGGAGCTTCTTCGCTTCGACTGGGGCATTGATTTTGGCGCCCCCCATGAGACAGCCATCACCCAGAGTTTCGACAAACCGGTCTTTGTATATGGATATCCGACCGCTGTCAAAGCCTTCTATATGGAGCCCTGGCCTGGACGTCCTGAGGTCTGTAAATCGGTGGATCTCCTCGCTCCGGAGGGCTATGGTGAGATCTGCGGCGGCTCTGAGCGCATCAGCGATCATGACCTTCTGCTCCGGCGCATCCACGAGCAGGGACTTCCCGAGGAAGCCTTCAAGTGGTACCTTGAGTTGCGCAAGTATGGGTCCGTGACTCACTCCGGCTTTGGTATGGGTGTGGAGCGCGTTACCTCCTGGATATGCGGGATCGAGCATATCCGCGAGGCGATTGCCTTCCCCCGTACCATCAAGCGGGTTTACCCTTGAAAAAAATGGTGGGCGGCCTTTCGGGACCGCCCACATCTCGTTTTTACCGCGGTATTCTCAGAACCTGCCCGACAGTAAGCCGGTTAACATCCCTGATATTGTTCAGGGCCGCAAGCGCCGCGACCGTCGTCCCAAACCGGGCGGCTATCGCCGAAAGGGAATCCCCGGCCTTCACGATATAGGTCGCATAGGTGCCGGGCGGATTTTCTGGTCCACCTCCCGCCGGAGGGATGTTTAATTGCAGGCCCACTTTCAGAATTTGAAGGTTCGCCGCGGCCAGGTCCCGTACCGTGATCCCATATCTTTCCGCGATACTGTCAAAAGTATCACCACTCACCACCGTATGTGAGGTCGGGCGGTCAGTAGGCGCCGGTTTTCCCGCAAATTGGTACAGTTCCTCAAGCGATCCATTGAAAAGGTCCAGATCCACCTTGTCAATGACCCCATTGACACGGCCTTTGTCGCTGTACTGCCAGAACTTCCACTGGGTCCATCCCCGCGGCAGTCCGGGCTGCATGCCCGGGGTGTAGCGTTTCGGGTATTGTGCCACCCAGAGTGGATAATCTTTCACCCAGGCCGGCGGTCCGCCTCCC
>CAYMQX010000500.1:0-2082 GCA_964392495.1 uncultured Anaerolineaceae bacterium | reverse complement strand
CGCTCCAAGCGGGAGCAAAATCGGTCCCATCGCCCTTGCGCGAATAACCGTGGTCAGGCTGGCGTACCGAGACAAAGCTGGTGTAGGGCAGCTGCGGTGTGCCGCGGAAGAGCAGTCCCAGGGCGGCACGCTGGCTGTAGGCCAGGGCGGCATCCCAGTCCTGATCTCCGGTTCGGATGTCAATGGTATGGGCGGCATCCATCAACTCGATGCGGGCGCGCTCGGCCTCCCATGGGCGGGCGGCAGTATGCCGTGCCAGTTCGAAAGAAGCGGCCAGCGTCTCACGGGCCGCTTCGGCAAAGGTCAGTTGGCGCGTCGCTCCGGGGCCCAAGTCCATATCCAGTGCCAGGGAGGGGTAGGGTCCGGGGCCATGCTTGGGGCCGCCAGTCATGAACACCACCGGGAACAGTCCCCCGCTCTGCCCGGCCAGTACATTGACAAGCTGCTGCTGGATGGCAGTAATGCTCTGCCCGTCCAGCGGAGCCAGAGATGCACAAACCTCCAGGCGCACCTGGCGGATGGCCGTGCTCCGGTTCGTCACTGTGATCCGTCCCGCCAGGGCGTTCGATTCAGGGATCCAGTATTCCGCCGAGACTTCCAGGTTCTCCATCGGCGAAAAGTCGCTCCACAGGAAGTTGGGATGAAATCGACGCAGGATGGGCGGGCTGGAAAACGCGGCCGGGTCCAGCACGCTCCTGCCATTCTCTGTGAAGCGCAAAAAAAGGCGCATCGAACGCGCCCTCATTCCGTAAGTCGTCCGCAGGGTGAAGGCGGGCGGCTCACCGGAGCCGGGCTCGAGCACCCAGATATGATCGTTGGTATAGTCGGGGGTGCACATCCGGAAATCCGCTGCCAATGTCAGGTACAGCGGGTCTCCGGGGCCAAGAGACCAGTCGCGCATATCCCTATTGTACGGGCAGTTGGACGGGAGGTCAAAGGGTATAATCTGGCAGCAAGATTCCCCCCTGGAGGAGGCGCCAGCATGACAGGTCTTTATTACGAGGATTTCCACGAGGGCCAGCAGATCGTAACGGTGGGCCGCACCATCGCCGAGAGCGACATCATGTCCTTTGCGGGGCTTTCGGGTGACTACAACCAACTGCATACTGACGCCGAATATGGAGCCCGGTCCCCCTTCGGGCAGCGCATCGCCCACGGCCTGCTGGGTCTTTCGATCACCTCCGGGCTGGCCATGCGGACCGGTATCCTGGAGGGGACGGTGATCGCTTTCCGCGAGATCAACGGCTGGAAATTCACCAAGCCGGTTTTCATCGGAGATACGATCCATGCCGAGCTGAAGGTGACCGAGACCAGGCCCTACCCGCGCCTGAACGGCGGTTCAGTGAGCATAGATTTTGATGTGCGCAACCAGAGAGATGAGACCGTAATGAGGGGAACCTGGACGGTTATTGTGGCGTCTAAACCCCAGTAAAGAAAAATGGATTTTGAACCTGAAGATCCCGACGAAAAACTGCGCCGCCTGCTTGATTCGGAAGAAGAGACCCGGGCCGATCTCCCTGCCGGGACGGGGGAGCAGCCGAAGAAGCCCACGCCCGTCCCGCTCCTGCCGCCGTCCGGCCTGACTCCGCCGTTAAACCTTCCGGCCCTCGACCGCGATAATATGCCTCTTCCGCGGCGCGTTGATCAGATCGATGTGGACGGGACACGTGTCACCCCGGCCGCCTATGAGCGGCCCACTGGCAGCCGCCCTGTCCCTGCGCGGAGAGCCGCCGCGCCTCCACCCCGACACCCGGCGGCGCCGCCTGCGCGAAACGTTTCCCCCTTTGATCTGAACCAAGCCCTTAATAACATCAACTGGAGAGGCGGAATGGGATGCTTTCTGCGGCTTTTTGTTGCCGCTCTCTTCATCCTGGTGATCCTTGGCCTGTGCCTGGGTTCGGTGGCACTCTATGAGTATTACTCCATCGCCCGCACGCTCCCCTCGGTCACAGACTTGCGCAACCGCGCCTCCCAGTTCGAAACCACACGCATCCTGGATCGCAACGGCAATCTGCTTTATGAGATCCTCGATCCCACAGCCGGGCGGCGCACCTATGTACCGCTGGCAAAGATCTCGCCCAC
>CAYMQX010000499.1:0-2104 GCA_964392495.1 uncultured Anaerolineaceae bacterium | reverse complement strand
GCGGCGCGCGGAGGCCGGGGCTGAAGCCCCTGCTCAGTTCCCACGAAAGCCCTCCGGGCTCGCCAGGCGAGGCAGAGCGCCCGAAGAAAATATGTCGCTGCGAGGAGGGCGCTCTTCCCGACGAAGCAGCCCCACACGAAATACCGGGATTGCATAAGAGTCCCTCCCGCCTCCTTTGCGCGTTTATCCCTCCGGTGCGATAATGGGCGGGAGGAGACCCCCCATGCCCGAAAAAACCCGGTTGAACCCTGAGGACATCCTGCGCGCGGAGTACGACTACATCGCCAACACCGTCTTCCAGGCCAACGAGGACCGGGCGCGCGTCAGCTCCTTCTACTTCATCTCGGTCGGGTCGCTGGTGGCGGCCATCCTCGGCACACAGTTCGCCGCCGACAACCTGCGCGGCGTCGCCGTCCCCTTCGCCCTGCTCTTCGCCGTGATGACCGCCCTGGGCGCACTGACACTGGCCCAACTCGCCCGTCTGCGCGCCGCCTGGCACGAATCGGTGGAGGCCATGAACCAGATCAAGGGCTTCTACCTCCGGCACCACCCCGAACTCGAACCGGCTTTCAAATGGCGCGGCGGCAGCATCCCCCCCACCGACAAGCCCAACAGCATCGCCAACCTGATCGCACTGGAGGTGCGCCTGCTCGCCTCACTGACCTGCGCGGCCGGCCTCTACTTCCTGCTGCTGGCCTTCGGCGCCCTGCACTGGTGGAGTTGGGCGCTGGTGGCCGCTTCCTTCCTGGCCGCCCACCTGTGGCTGTGGAAATATTACAAAGGATTACTCGTGGATGACCGCTGAAAAAGATACCCCCACCCCCCTGCTCCGATCCCTCCTGCAAAAGTCCGCCCTGAGCGCGGGGCTGGCACTGCTTGTCAGCCTGCTGCTCGCGCTGATCGGGTTCCTCTCCGGCTGGCGCAGCGCCCTCCAGTTCAGCAACGGCTTCTTCGTAACCGGCGCGGTGGTCATCATCCTCGGTCTGCTGGCCGTCTGGGGAGGCTTCACCGCCCGCGGCGATTTCGCCATCACCTACGCCCAGTCCGTAAGCGACATGTCGCAGGCGGAGCGCGTCCGGCTCTGGATGCTGGACTCGCTGCGCGGCTACGGCGCCCTCTTCGTCGCCACGCTGTGCGGCGCGCTGCTGATCCTGCTCTCCATCCTCGTCCACCGCCTGCTGGGTTAAGCCGCCATGCCGCGCCAATATCAGAACGCCTCCCCCACCGACTTCCAACGCCTGCCGGAGCACACCCGCGGCGAGGAGTGGATCCGCGCCCTGCTGCGGACCGGCCTCACCGCGCACCTTGCCTCGGCGCGGGACGGGCAGCCCTTCCTCCACCCCACCAGCTTCTGGTTCGACGAGGAGCGGCGCCAGATCGCCTTCCATTCCAACATCGCCGGGCGGATGCGCTCCAACCTGGAAGCCGCCCCCCGGGTCTGCCTGGAGGTGAGCGAGATGGGCCGCCTGCTGCCCTCCAATGTGGCGCTGGAGTTCTCGCTCCAATACCGCAGCGTGCTGGTCTTCGGGAGCGTGCGCCTCGTCACGGACCCGGAGGAGGCCCGCTGCCTGCTCTACGGCCTGCTCGCCAAATACTTCCCCGGCATGACCCCCGGCCGCGAATACCGCCCGATCACAGACAAGGAGCTGCGCCAGACCTCCGTCTATGCCCTGCAGATCGAATCCTGGAGCGGCAAGGAGAACTGGCCCGAACGCGCCGAGCAATCCACCGACTGGCCCCCGCTCCAGGACCTTTAGCGCGGCCCTTGCGCGGAACGCAGATGTCGCTGCGATTGCCCGAGTGGCGAATCCAGCGCCACATCGGGCATAACGCCGACGAAGCAGCCCCCCAAAATCCATCCATGTCGCTGCGAGGAGGGCGTTCTTCCCGACGAAGCAGCCCCACACGAAATGCTGAGACGCCGGGGCTGAAGCCCCTGCTCAGTTCCCACGAAAGCCCTCCGGGCTCGTCGAGCAAGGCGGAGCGACCCTAAAAAAAATGTCGTTGCGAGGAGGGCAGGGAATGTCCGGCGCTTTGCCCGGACATTCCCGCCGACGAAGCAGCCCCACACGAAATGCTGAGACGCCGGGGCTGAAGCCCCTGC
>CAYMQX010000498.1:1696-2110 GCA_964392495.1 uncultured Anaerolineaceae bacterium | reverse complement strand
CTGCGCTGAGGCTGCCTTTCCCGGAAGGTCACATCTGGTCTTTCACCGGCGGTCCTCATACCGGGTGGGGGACCGGAGCGCCGCTCGCGGCGCTGGACTTTGCCCCGCCTTCGCAGTTTTCCGGCTGTTTCAAGGTGGATGATGTGCAATTCTCCACTGCCATGGCCGATGGATTGGTGGTGCGCTCCGAGATCGATGGAGTGGCTCTCGACCTTGATAAAGACGGGGATGAGCGCACAGGTTGGGTGATCTACTACCTGCATCTCGCTGCCGAGGGACGGTCTCCTGCGGGCAGCGAACTGCAGGCCGGGGATCAAATCGGGTATCCATCCTGTGAGGGAGGGCGGGTCACCGGAACCCACGTCCATGTGGCCCGCAAATATAACGGGGAGTGGATCCTGGCAGGCGGACCAC
>CAYMQX010000498.1:0-1686 GCA_964392495.1 uncultured Anaerolineaceae bacterium | reverse complement strand
CACTCTGGAGCGCGGCAGCGGGGTGGTTACTGCCTGCGATTGTTCGGATGCCGCCAGCACCCTGCGCGCCGGTCCTCCTTAGGGGACCATTGCAGGCAGGCCAGACTCCATCTCTCCTTCTTTGACCAACCCTCCGGCCTCATCCAAGATCCGGTAGCGCAGTTCGATCGGAAAAACTTCCGAGAGCATGGCATACACCGGGCAATACTTGTCCGTCGAGAGCTGAATCGCACGTATGACCGCGGTCTCATCCACGGCTTGTCCCCCCACCTCATATTCGATCCATGCGCTGGTAAATATTTTCGGATATTCCCCGGCTCGTTCCAGATGCAGCCGCACATCAAAATGTGTGATCTCCTGCCGCTTTTTCCGTAAAATCGAAATCACATCCATGCCCGAACACCCGCCCATCGCCAGGGCTACCAATTCCATGGGCCGGACTGCACTGTCCTCTCCACCCCCTTCCAGGCCTGTATCCATACGAATTTCATGACCACTGTCCGCAATGCCGCGAAAGGTCATATTTTGCATCAGGGTTACTCTGGCATCCATGTTCTACTCCGCAATGATGGGTGTGACGTATTGTTCGAGGGTATCCTTGGCAATTTCTCCCACCCAGCGCAGACGCACTACGCCCTCACGGTCGATCACAAAAGAACTGGGGAGGTTTAGGGAATTGAAAGCGCGTTCACTGGCTGTGTAAGTCGGGTCCAGCCAAACCTGAAAGGTCAGCCGATAATCCTGAACGAATTGAAGCACATCCTGCGCGGGATCGCCGTCATTGATCGCGACCACGACGAACCCATCCTGGTTATGATCCCTATAGTAGGCTTCCAGTGTGGGCATTTCGTGTTTGCAGGGCGGACACCAGGTGGCCCACAGGTTGACAAGGACCACCTGGCCGCGCAATCCCACCAATGAGACAGGTGTTCCCTGCACATCCTTCAGAGCCAGCTCAGGAGCCGGATAATTGACCTCTGCCGGCAGGATGCCCAGCGCATCCTTCGAATTCTTACCGGGGCCGCTCCCCGACAGCAGGAGAATCCCCGCAATCCCCAAAAAGATCAGCCCGAGACCGATCAGGATCAGAAAGGAGGTGGGGGTTTTATGCTGTCTGGCTGTTTGTTTTTCCATGCTTTTCTCAACGTTGCTGTGATGACTTATGCCGTGTCAGGCTGGCGGAGCTTGGGTCTCCCTGAGGGACAACAAGCCCAGCAGGAGCATTTCAATCGATAAGGTGGATTTCGCTGCCGTCAGTCATGCTGCACCAAATCCGCGCTCCTGGATCCCTCCGTCCTACTCTCAACCGGCCGGGAAAAAATCCTCCAGGGCCAGCCGCTTGAAAAGCCGTCGCTTGACCTCATCCGGAATCTCTCTCTTGCGGTCCGCCTGGTAAAGTTCGACGGTCTTCCGCATTGTATCCACCACCACCTGGCAGTCTTCGCATCCGGCCATATGCACCTCAAGAAGGCGGCAGAGCTCGCTTTGCAGGGATCCATCCACATAGTCCGAAATGGACTCAAGCATCTCACGGCAATCATCTCTGTGCTGATGCTTCATCCGGCCTCCTGCTCTCCAAGGCGTTCTCCAAAATAAAGCGATAATTCCTCGCGCAACCGAAGGCGCGCCCGCAAAAGACGGGTTTTGACGGCGGTCTCGGTGAGACCCAGGGCCTCAGTGGTCTCC
>CAYMQX010000497.1:0-2118 GCA_964392495.1 uncultured Anaerolineaceae bacterium | reverse complement strand
AAAGTGAGCACACCGTTCACGCGAATAATACGACCATGCCGGCTTCGCTTGCCCCCTTGGTGGCGGCCCTCTCGGTGATGTACGCGCAAGATCGTGCCCTAAAATAGTCAAAGACGCCTGTGTAGTGTAAAATCAGGGGGAGGGAGCCTCCATGCGCAAACGAACCATTCTATCGCTGGTAACGATCTTCTTGCTGGGATGCTCGATGGTCGATATCTCGCAGTACCTTCCGGTAACTGCCGGTACGCCGTTGCCGGATACTCCCACGCCGTTTCCCACTGCTACTTTCACGCCCCCCGCTCCCCCGACCTACACCTTCACGCCTACAATGATCGGTCAAAAACCCTCTGCCACACCGACCGATACTCCCACTTCCACCCCTATTGTCACAGGTACGGCCACGCCGGTTAATACGGTTCCAGGCCCTGCACTCACTCCCAGCGCCATGCCTGAAGATTCCGGTTTCATTTCGATCCTCCTGTCAGGCGATCAGATCTATATTGGGACCTGCGGGGCCGGCCAGGTGGATGTGGAGGCTCGGGTCATTAATCCAAACAAGGTCAAGGGCATGGTAATGTTCATGAAGTTCCGCAATCAGATCACTGGCTCAGAGACAGGCTGGGACCGCGGCACCTCATTGGAGAATCAGGGAGAAGGTCGTTATACCCTTACCATTAAAGCCTCCGACCTCCTCACGCCTGCCAATCCCACCTGGGTGGTCTTCCAGTTGGTGGGGACCAATGAAAAGCAGGATAATGTGGCCCGTTCACCGGTTTATTCCGACCGGCTGACGCTTTTCCAATGCCCGTAGAATTTTCCTTCGTACATAAGCTTCAGGGTATCCCGCGGTCGGACTCCCCCGCCCGCGGTTTTATATCTCATCCGTAGGTGTCGGGCATGGAATTCTCCCCCGAATTACTCGATAGACTGCGTTCCGCTTCGCGTGTCGCTGCCCTCACCGGGGCAGGTGTATCCCAGGAGAGCGGACTGAGGACCTTCCGTGATTCCCAGACGGGTTTGTGGGCGCAGTATAAACCCACCGACCTGGCCTCCCCGGAAGCTTTCGCGAGGGATCCCAAGTTGGTCTGGGATTGGTACGCCTGGAGGCGCGAGGCGATCAAAAGCGTACGTCCAAATCCTGGGCATTACGCCATCGTAGAGATGGCGGAACGCATCCCGGATTTCGTCCTGATTACCCAGAATGTGGACGGACTGCATGCCCTCGCGGGAAGCAGCTCTCTTCTGGAATTGCATGGAAACATTCAGCGGGTGCGGTGTTTCGATTGCGGCCGTTTTTCTGACCGGTGGGATGAAGAGAGTGAAATGGTCCCGCGCTGTGAAACCTGTGGAGGCTTGCTCCGCCCCGACGTGGTCTGGTTTGGCGAGGCGCTCCCTCCGCTTGTCCTTGAGGCAGCCGTCGAGGCGGCCCGCCGTTGTGAACTATTCCTTTCGATCGGCACTTCGGGAGTAGTGCAGCCCGCCGCCTCACTTGCCTTCGCCGCACACAACCGCGGGGCTCTCGTTGTGGAGATCAATATGGAGCCTACGCCATTAACTCCCAAGGCCGACTATTTCCTTCAAGGCAGGTCGGGGGTGATCCTGCCGGCCCTGGTGAAAATGGCCTGGCCGGATTAAGACTGGGACTTTAAAACAACGCTGGATTGAGGACCCAGCTTCAGATGCAGCCCTGATGCGCCCGCCTTGACACCGGCTTTTCCAAAGATCGAGTTGTATGGACCGCCCCCGAATCCTGTAAGATCCAGATCGGCTTCCTGCCGCTCTTTCCCCGTGTTGAAGACTGTGATCAAACGTTCATTTTCCCACTGCCTTCCGAAAGCGTAAATTCTCCCCTCGGCGTGGATGCGGTGGAAGGATCCACGCCTCAAAGCCGCGTGGTCCTTGCGGAGCCTGGTGCAGGCCTTGGTGTAGGCCAGGAGCGCTCCATCCCAGCGGTTTTCATCCCATGGGAAGGATTTTCGACATTCGGGGTCATGCCGCCCGTCAACCCCGACCTCATCTCCGTAATAGATGCAGGGGGCGCCCGGAAAGGTGTGGAGTAAGAGCAGGGCCTGCTGCAAAGCCGCACTGTTCCCCGAGACGCAGATCACAAAACGCGCC
>CAYMQX010000496.1:1760-2122 GCA_964392495.1 uncultured Anaerolineaceae bacterium | reverse complement strand
GCCGGAGGCCATGACCAGTCCGCTGACGCCCGAACCCGGCGCGGAGCGCATCCCGGTGACGGAGGCCCATTCGCCGTGGGCCAGCTCGTTGACGATCTCGCCGGTATGCAGGTCCAGCATTTCGAGGCTGGCGCCGCCCGCCGGGAGGATCTGCATGAGCTGGTCGAGGATGATTGGCAGGGCCTGGTTGAGGGTCTGGGCGGAGCGCAGCGCGCTGGAGACGGTATGCACCGCCTGGATCTCGGAGAGGCGCTGGCGCGTGCTCTCGAACAGGCGGGCATTTTCAATGGCCAGGGCAGCCGCCGAGGCCATGGCCTGCAAGAGGTGCAGGTCGTCGCCGTCGAAGGCGTTTTCCGTCTCGG
>CAYMQX010000496.1:0-1750 GCA_964392495.1 uncultured Anaerolineaceae bacterium | reverse complement strand
CACGCCGAGCGGCAGGTTTTTGACGATCAGGGGAACGGCGAGGGCGCTGCCGTGGTTAATGCTCCCCTGCGCCTCCCCTTCGTAAGGGATACTGGTGAACGTGCTGATATCGTCCACCACCACGCCGCGCCCCTCGCGGAAGGCCAGGCCCGAATATCCCTGCCCCGGCGCCAGCACCAGCTCCCGGATGCGCGGGTTGTCGTAGCCCCACAGGGCGCGGATGTGCAGGTTGCCTTCGTCATCGGCCATCAGGATGGCGCCGCGCCGGGAGGCTGGGATGGCGTGGATGGCGGCTTGCAGGACCTCCTCCAGCATCGGCTCCAGCTCGAGGGTGTGGCTGAGCGCCGCGCCGACCTTCGCCATGCCTTCCATCTCGCGCAGGCGCTTGCGGGTGCCCTCGAACAGGCGGGCGTTTTCAATGGCGACCGCCACCTGCTGCGCCAGGCTGTTCAGGAAATCCAGTTCGGTGGCCCGGAACTCGTGGCCCTGCCCGATGCGCCAGACGGAGATGAGGGCGATCAGGCCGTCCTTGTTGAGGACCGGCACCGCCATGATATGCTCTTCGACGATCGCCTGCGTCCCCTGGACAAGCAGGGCGCGCGGGTCGTGATCCACGTCGTTGATGATCTCGCCGGACTTCTGCCCGGCGATGCAGCCGAGGATGCCCTGCCCCACGATCACGGGGTCATGCTTGATGGCCTCGGAATCGATGCCGATGGCCGAGACAGCCCGCAGGGTGACGCCATCGCTTTCGACCAGATAGACGGCGCTGATCTCGGTCTCCAGCAGGTCGCGGGCATAGGTGACGATGCGCTCCAGGACGGTGTCGAGCTCGAGGGAGGCGGAGATATCGCGGCCCACCTCGGTGATGGCGGCTGCCTCGGCCCGGCGCTGCTGCTCCAGGCGCAGAAGCTGGATCTTCTCGATGGAGATGGAGAGGCTGCCGGCCAGGGCGGTCATCAGGCGTTCGTCGTGCTCGGAGAAGGCGCCGGGCCTGCGGCTCTCCACGTTGAGGGCGCCGAAGGGCCGCCCCTTGACCTGCAGCGGCACGCAGATCTCGGCGCGGATGTCCGGCGCCTTGTTGTGGAAATCCGGGTCCTGGGTGGAATCGTCCACGCGCTGGATCAGCCCCGTGCGCAGGCAGCGGCCCACGATGCCCTGCGAGAGCGGGTACGCCTGCCCGGCCTCGCCGGGCATGAGGCCTGCGTAGGAGGGGTGCGGCGTCCAGCGGCCGGTCTCTTCATGGAACAGCATCACCCCGCAGTTATCGGGTCCCAGTGTGCTGCGGATGATGAGGGTCGCGGCGCGGATCAACTCGTCCACATCGGTGGCCTGGATGCCGGCCGCGCTGACGTCGTTGAGGGCGACCATTTCCTTGAGCCGCCGCTCGAACATCTCCCCGGCGCGCTTGCGCTCGGAGACATCCCGGAGGATGACCAGCTCGGCGGGAGCGCCCATGTAGCGGATGGGGGCGGCGGTGATCTCCACCTCGAGCGGGGCGGCCTGGGTGTGCAGGAAGACAGCGTCGAAGGTGGTGGGGGCCTGCTCCCCGTCGAGGCGGCGCAGGTGGCCGTCCAGCCAGTCGCGGTCGTCCGGCTGTACAAACTCCCGCAGGCTGCGGCCCGGCAGGTCCTCGATCGCCTCCCCGCGCATTTCGGCCAGGCGGCGGTTGGCAAAGCGGATGACCCCCGCCTGCGTGATGGCGATGCCATCTCCGCCCTGCTCCACCACGGTGCGGTACTTCTCCTCG
>CAYMQX010000495.1:368-2123 GCA_964392495.1 uncultured Anaerolineaceae bacterium | reverse complement strand
CGGCACCTGGGCTCGCAAGCGAAGCTCTTCTCGGTGGTGAAGGGTGATGCCGAGGATGAATACGAGCAGCACCGCCGCGAACAGTTCATGGCCGGAGGCGTACAAAGTTTGAAGATGTTCGGCGTCCCCACCGACAGCGAATTGAGGATCGGAGAGCCGGCAGAGCAGATCGCGGAAGAGATCCGCCAGGGCAATCACGATCTGGTCGTGATGGGCGCACCCCTGCCACAACGCGGAGGGCATATCCAGCTGCGGGGGGTCATCCAGGAAGTCATGAAGAATACCGGCGACTGCTCGCTTCTCATTGTCCGGTCGAACTACCTGGGGAGGGATTGATCATGGGGGCGAAAACCGGTTATCGAAATGCAGAAAAAAAAGGAGCAATCCAATATGAAGAAGACCCTGATAGCTTCACTTTTAATCGCAGTGCTGATCGCCGGCTGCGCTGGCACGAGTCGGCCTGCCACACAAATCGCCTCCCAGGGCGGAGAGGTCAAACTGACGCTGGCCGCCTACACCACCCCACGCGAAGCCTATGGTGAGATTATCCCGCTCTTCCAGGCTTACTGGAAGGAAAAGACCGGACAGACCGTGACCTTTGAGGAGTCCTACCTCGGTTCAGGCGCTCAGTCTCGGGCCGTCGTGGAGGGCTTCGAGGCCGATGTGGTGGCGCTCTCCTTGGAGGCGGACGTGACCCGCATCGCGGAGGCCGGGTTGATCACACAGGACTGGAAGGCCGCGCACAATAAAGGCATCGTCACCACCTCCGTGGTGGCCTTCGCGGTGCGCAGGGGCAACCCTCTGAAGATCAAGGACTGGAATGACCTGGTGAAGGACGGCGTGGAGATCCTGACACCCAATCCGCGCACCAGCGGCGGAGCGATGTGGAACCTGTTGGCCTTGTACGGTGCCTTGCAGCGTGGTCAGGTGGAGGGCGTCCCGGCTGATGACCCCGCCGCGGCTCACGCGTTCGTCCTGGACCTCCTGCGGAACGTAAAGGTGATGGACAAGGGCGCTCGCGAGAGCATCACCAACTTCGAGAACGGCATCGGCAACGTAGCCATCACTTATGAGAACGAGGTGCTGGTCGCGCAGGGTCAGGGCCAGGAATATGACATGGTCCTTCCCAAATCCACCATCCTGATCGAGAACCCGGTTGCGGTGGTGGATGTCTATGCCGATAAGCACGGCACGCGCCAGGCGGCCCAGGCATTTGTGGACTTTCTCTTCACCACACAGGCCCAGGAGGTTTTCTCCCACTACGGGCTGCGTTCCATCGATCCGCAGGTGGCCGGGGCTGCCGCTGCCCAATACCCGCCCATCGCAGACCTGTTCACCATCGAAGAATTCGGCGGTTGGAGCAAAGCCACCCCCGACTACTTCGGAGAAACTGGAATCTTCACACAGGCGCTCCTGGACGCCCAGATCCCCGCAGCCGCCCCATGAATACTGCCATCACAGCCGCTGAAGGCAGACCGGGCTTGAACCGCCTGGCGCTGCGCAGCACCGGCATCCTCTATTTCCTTGTGATGGTCCTGATCCCCGTCCTGGTGATCCTCCAGGATGGGTTCAGAGGAGGCTGGGGAGAGTTCTGGCACCAGATCAACCTGCCCATCGCGGCGCATGCCATACGCCTATCCCTGTGGACCTCTGCGCTGATGGCGGTCATTAATGCGGTCATGGGGCTTGCCACAGCCTATGTGCTGGTCCGCTTCGATTTTCCGGGCCGCAAGTTCCTGAACGCCATCGTGGACC
>CAYMQX010000495.1:0-358 GCA_964392495.1 uncultured Anaerolineaceae bacterium | reverse complement strand
GAGATCATCTTCGCACCGCCGGGAATCGTGCTGGCGCTCCTGTTCGTTACGCTCCCGCTGGTGGTGCGGACGGTCCAGCCGGTGCTGATGCAAGCCGACCGCACGCAGGAGAGTGCCGCCGCCACGCTCGGCGCCGGGAACTGGACGATCTTCCGGCGCATCGTATTTCCGGGCATTCTGCTTCCGCTGACCAACGGCACCCTGCTGGCCTTCGCACGGGCAATCGGCGAATTCGGGTCCATCGTGATCGTTGCCGGTAACATCCCTCTGCATACACAGACCGCGGCCGTATATGTGCTGGGGGAGGTGGAATCGGAGAACCGGCTGGGAGCCAGCGCCGTCTCGATCGTGCTGATGG
>CAYMQX010000494.1:0-2127 GCA_964392495.1 uncultured Anaerolineaceae bacterium | reverse complement strand
CCGCGCACGCGCGGGTCGCCTCCTGGATGAGCTTTAGCACTGCGGATCGTAGGGATCCTGCACCCAGCCACTTTGGATGAAGCCTTAATCCGACTCCACCTGGTCTACCCTTTGGCGTCTTTCGACGTTTCAGGACAATGGCATGTATCTCACGCAGCCGCCTGGCCTAACGAGGTATTTGATTTACGGCGTACTTATAGTCCTCCCGAAACATCCCGTCAAGGGGTCCCATCCTTCCTATGATCGGGCTTATTTGGATCGGATCAGGGTCTTTGGGTGAGCCGCCACTAACAGAACCCACCCTGGCGAAAGGCCGCCGGGGTGGGTTCTTAATCACGATTTGTTTCGGAATGGGTCCTTACTTATCCTCGACGATCTGCTTGCCGCTGTATTTCAGCGCCACATGCGCTGCCGCCAACCGGGCCACCGGCACACGGAAGGGTGAGCAGGACACATAATTGTTACCGATCATATGGCACCACTCGATGGACTGTGGATCGCCGCCGTGTTCCCCGCAGATCCCCACTTCCAGGTTCGGACGGGTCTTGCGGCCTTCGAGAATGGCAAGCTGCATCAAACGGCCTACGCCGTCCCGGTCCAATGTCTGGAATGGATTGACGGGCAGGATGCCCTCCTCCACATAGGTAACCAGGAAGTTGCGCTCCGCGTCATCCCGAGAATATCCAAATGTCATCTGGGTCAGGTCATTGGTCCCGAATGAGAAGAACTGAGCCCGCTCGGCGATCTCGGCGGCCGTGACCGCGGCGCGCGGGATTTCGATCATCGTTCCAAACTTGTATTCAAATTTCACTTTCTTTTCGTCCATCACTGCGGCAGCGATCTCCTCCAGCCGCGGCTGGATCCACTCCAATTCCTTTACTGTACCCGTCAGAGGGATCATGACTTCAGGCTTTACCACAATGCCGCGCAAGGTGCAATCGGCAGCAGCCTCGAAAATGGCGCGCACCTGCATGACTACGATCTCCGGCATGGCAATGCTCAAGCGGACGCCGCGCAGCCCCATCATCGGGTTGGATTCGTGCAGATTCCGAATCGAGGTGAGCAGGGCTTCTTTCTCAGCCAGTCCTTCCATCTCGCCTCTGACCCGCTTTTCGACTACCTCCTCCAGAAGCTTCTCCTCATCCGGCATGAACTCGTGCAGCGGCGGATCGATCAGTCGAATAATGACGGGATGCCCATCCATTGCCTCGAACAAGCCGTCAAAGTCGCGTCGCTGGTAAGGCAGCAGCTTGTTCAGGGCAGAGGTGCGTCCTTCACTTGTCTTGGAAAGGATCATTTCCTGGACGACCGGCAAGCGCTCAGGCTCGAAGAACATGTGCTCAGTCCGGCACAGACCGATGCCCACAGCTCCGTACGAACGTGCCCGGCGGGCATCCTTGGGGTAATCTGCATTGGCCCATACCTGTAAACCACGTGTCGGCCAGCCTTTGGGGGCTTTGCGAATATTCTTGCGCGCGCTGATCTCATCCGCCCATTTCAGCAGAGTCAGGAGGTCTGTCTGCTCTTCGATCGAGGGCGAGGTGGTCGGGATTTTTCCGATGAACACCTGACCGGTAGTGCCATCCACCGAGATCCATTCCCCCTCCTTGACAACCTTCCCGTCCACAGACATCACCCGGTATTCAACGTCGATCTTGATGGTTGAAGCTCCCACCACGCAAGGGATGCCGAACTGACGGGCAACAACGGCCGCATGGGAGGTCGCCCCACCTTCACTGGTCAGCACGCCCTTGGAGGCGATCATCCCGTGTACATCATCCGGTTTGGTAAAGGGGCGCACCATGATGGTGTCCTGCTTCTCTTCCTTGGCCATCCTCTCGGCGGTGTCGGCATCGAAGTAGATTTGTCCCACGGCCGCACCTGGCGAAGCGTTCACGCCTTTGGCAAAGAAGGCACCCTTGGCTCCCGCATCCTTCATGGCGGCATGGTCAAAGGCCGGGTGCAAAAGCGCATCGACATCCTCCGGAGTGACCCGCAGGACCGCGTCATCCCTTGAGATCAGCTTCTCATTCGCCATGTCCACTGCGATCTTCACAGCCGATTTCGCGGTACGCTTGCCGTTGCGAGTCTGAAGCATCCAAAGCTTGCCGCGTTCGATAGTGAACT
>CAYMQX010000493.1:0-2132 GCA_964392495.1 uncultured Anaerolineaceae bacterium | reverse complement strand
CTCAGTTCCCACGAAAGCCCTCCGGGCTCGCCTCTCGCGGACCTATCCCCCCGGCGCTTCGTCTTCGCTCACGCTCCGCTCAGCGCGAGAGAGCAGCGGCATAGTAAAATTGCGATAATGGTCACCGTATCGCGGCCGCGGACAGAAAAGGTCCCTGAAACCGAGCAGGAGCTGGAGCCGCTCTACCGGGTGCTGATCCACAATGACGAGGTCACACCCATGGACTTCGTGGTGCAGGTCCTGCGCAGCATCTTCAGCCTCGACCCGCCGCGCGCCCTGGAGGTGATGTACGCCGCGCATTTCAGCGGGCTGGCGCACGTCCAGACGCTGCCGCGCCAGGAGGCGCAGAAGCGCATCGCACGCGCACACTTCGCCTCCGGGCTGGAGGGCTACCCGCTCCAGTTCTCGATGGAGCCGGAATAGGCAGGAGCCTCCAAAGGTCGGGCCCGCCGCCCGCCGGCATCCTCAGCCTCCAGGCGCGCCCGGGCGGGAGGACCTTCGGACTCTGCATGTGAATGAAAAGGCTGGCATTTTATGAGGTATGAGAGACTGCACCAGGTCGAGATCCCCAAAATCGGCTTCGGCACATGGAAGATCGGTGGAGAGGCCTCCCCGCGCCCCGACCAGGATGACCGGTCGCTGCGCGCCCTGCGCTCCGCGCTGGAGCTGGGCTATACCCACTTCGATACCGCCGAGAACTACGCCGCCGGTCACACGGAGGATCTGCTCGGGCAGGCCATCCGCGAGGCGGGCGCGAGGCGCGAGGAGCTCTTCCTCACCAGCAAGGTCTGGCCAAACCACCTGCGCTATGAGCAGGTGCTGGCGGCCTGCGAGGGCAGCCTGAAGCGCCTCCAGACCGGCTGGCTCGACCTGTACCTCATCCACTGGCCCAACGAAATGACGCCGCTGCGCGAGACCTTCCGCGCGCTGAACCAACTGGTGCGCGAGGGAAGGGTGCGGCACCTGGGGGTGAGCAACTTCGACCTGCGCCTGCTGAAGCAGGCTTGCAGCCTGAGCGAATCGCCCCTCCTCACGGACCAGGTCCCTTTCAACCTGCATGACCGCGCCTATCTGAAGAACGGCGTGCTGGCCTACTGCCAGGAGAACGACATCCTGCTGACGGCCTACAGCCCCGTGGAGAAGGGCCGCCTGCAAAACCACCCCGCGCTGCAGAGCGTGGCGGAGGCGCACCAGGCCACGATCTACCAGATCGCGCTGGCATGGCTGGCGAACAAGCCGCGCCTCCTCGCCATCCCCAAGTCGCTTGACCCGCAGCACCAGGCGGAGAACCTGGCCGCAGGTGAGATCCGCCTCAGCCCCGCCGAGATGGACCTGCTCAATGCGCTGTGAGCGGTCCATGCCGCCCCTGCTCCGGGGGCCGTGTGCGAAGCGCCACCCCGTAATTATATGTCGTTGCGAGACCCCGCCGGTTCGATGAGAACCGGCGGGGTCGAAGCAATCCCAATATTTCGTGTGGGGCTGCCTCGTCGGGAAGAGCGCCCTCCTCGCAGCGACATGTTTGAGACCTCTCCCCCGTTCCTCCCAGGAAAGGGGGCCGGGGGGATAGGTCCGCAGTATTTCTTGCGGGGCTGTTTCGTCGGGAAGAGCCCCCTCCTCGCAGCGACATGGATAAATTTTGGAACTGCTTCGCGGCGCTGACGATATCGCTTAATCCAATTCCCCCACCACGGGCGTATACTTCATGTAAGCATTTATTTTTAGCGGTACGGCGGACATCCCCATGCGAACCCTCAGCCTCCCTTATGACCTGCTGCGCCTGAACCAGCTCGATACCTTCACCGAAATCAACCTGGAGGACCTCGTCTCCTCCGTTGGCTGGGTGGAAGGCTCGCGGGGGGCGCGGCTGCTGCGCCGGCTGTTCCACCGTCCGGCGCGGGTCTTCGCCCGGCAGATGGTGGAGTTCGACGCGGACATCGGCGGCCTCGGCTTGACGGAGGCCTCGCGCCGGCTGCTCCGCCGCTACGTCCGGGGGCTGCGCGTCCACGGGCGGGAGCGGCTGCCCGAGGGACCCCTCCTGCTGCTCGCCAACCATCCCGGCATGACGGATACCATCTCCCTCTTTACGGCCATCGCCCGCCCCGATCTGCGCGTGATCGCCCTCCAGCGCCCCT
>CAYMQX010000492.1:311-2146 GCA_964392495.1 uncultured Anaerolineaceae bacterium | reverse complement strand
GGACGTGCGGGTGGGCAGACCCGTGGAAGGACCGATGCGTTGTACATCCCAGATAACTACAGGTACCTCACTGTAATAGGCCAGGCCGGTGAACTCGGTCATCAGGGAAAGCCCGGGACCCGAGGTTGAGGTCATCGATCTCAGGCCGCTCCAGCCTGCGCCGATTGCCATGCCGATCGCAGCCAGTTCATCCTCGGCTTGCAGCACGGCATAGGTGTGCTTCCCGTCATCGCGCTTGCGCAGCATCGGAAGATAGTCGATGATGGACTCGGCCAGCGAGGAAGCCGGGGTGATCGGGTACCAGGCCGCGAATTGTAGTCCTCCATAGATTGAGCCGATTGCAGCTGCCGTATTCCCATCAGCCATGATCATTCCATCGGTCTTGTGCATTGGCTCCACGAAGAAGGGATCTGTTTTGGTCAGGTTCGCTTTTGCCCATTCAGCAGCCGCCTTGACGGTGTTGAAGTTAAGCGAAATGGGTTTTTCCTTCCCCTTGAAGTGGAATTCCAGCGCCGCGTGGATCGATTTCAGGTCGATGCCGAGGTGCTCTGCCAGTATCCCCACATAGACCATATTGGAAACGAGGTCGCGCAGGTTTGAAGCCACCTCCGTCTGCTCGCGCATCAGCTGCTTGACCGGCATGGCATAGACCGAAATGTCGTCCCGGGTGACGGGCTGTTTGATGTCATCCGCATAGAAGAAGGCCCCTCCCGGTTCCACAGTTGCCAGGTCTTTGGCAAAGGAACCCGGGTTCATGGCCACCATCACCTCGCTGATCTCGCGCCTGGCTGTAAAGCCCTGCCTGCTCAGCCGGATCGTATACCATGTGGGCAGCCCCTGGATATTGGACGGAAACAGATTCTTTCCTGAGACCGGAATCCCCATCTTGAACAGAGCCCGCAGGATCGTGTTGTTTGCTGTTGAACTTCCCGACCCATTCACTGTCCCAACCGTGATCGAAAAATCGTTCACAACTTTCCTGTTCATTTCACTCCTCTTGGAATTTCACTCAGGCCGTTCGTAAAGCAGGTCTATATGTGTAATCAGCGCTTCACGCCCTGCCTGGTAATCGCCCTTGCATATGGCCTCCACCATGGTTTCATGGTATTGCCATACCTTTTTCAGGTATTCGTAGCTTCCTGCAAAAACATTAAGCCCCACCTCCTCGTAGGCATCCCAATAGGCTTCTAGCAGGCCGGTAACAAACGGATTTTCGAGCCGGCGGTAGATCAGGAGGTGCAGACTGCGATGTTCCTCGTGGGGGATCTGGATATTGGGCGGGCTCAGCTTGTCACGCGCCCGATGGATCAAGGCCCGAAGCTCTTCTTTATCCTCCCCGGTTAAAAGGCGGACAGCCTCATCCCAATATGCCGTCTCGATATGGTTTCGGAGTTCTGAATATTTCCCAAACTTGGTCTCGTCCAGGGTCAGGGCATAGGAAAGGCTCTGGTGGATGGCCGGGCGGAACGTGTACGGAAGGCGCCGAATTCCGACGCGTGGGCGCACGTCCACCAGTCCCAGCGCCCGTGCCACTTCCAACTGCTCCCGTAATGAAGCCACACTGACTCCCAATTCATGGCTCAGATCGCTTAAGGAGGGCAGAGGTTGTGTCTCCGAGTCCCTGTGCCTTGCCAGGTACTGCATAAATTCCGAGATCGGGGTAGGGTTGGAATGATCGTGCATTTTATTATTTGATTAATCTGATTATTCCAATAATTCAATTATATCTCTCTGTTATCGATAGGTCAAGTGACATAAATAAGAAATAATCTGCTGAAATTCATCCCGATTTCAGAAGTAAAAACGACGCATTTTTTGCGTCGTTTTTGAGGTCT
>CAYMQX010000492.1:0-301 GCA_964392495.1 uncultured Anaerolineaceae bacterium | reverse complement strand
CGCACGTTCGCGGGCGGCCTTCAGCAGTCCTCGGAAAAGCGGGTGTGGCCGCATGGGACGCGAGACGAATTCGGGATGGAATTGGCTTCCCACCATATAGGGATGTTCCTTCAACTCGGCGATCTCTACCAGCTTCCCGTCTGGAGAAAGGCCGGAGAAGAGCATTCCTTTTTCCTGGAATGCCTTCCTGTATAGATTGTTGAATTCGAAGCGGTGTCGGTGTCTTTCTTCCACCTGTTCTGTGGCATATCCTGATGCCGCTTTTGTGCCCGGCTGGACCACGCACGGATATAATCCCAGG
>CAYMQX010000491.1:0-2153 GCA_964392495.1 uncultured Anaerolineaceae bacterium | reverse complement strand
ACTCCGACTCAAACACCCGCGTCCCCGGTGAGACAAAGATATGGTCGATTCGCCTCTCCGGTGAGTAACCGGGGATCTCCCTGCCGTCGGGCCATTTCAGCAGCCAGGAATCCTTCAGCCTGCGGGTCATGAGAGCATACTGGTCGGAGTCGGGCCTGAAATTGAAGTCGCCCATGGCGATGACATTCTCCAGCCCGTCGATCCGTGCCAGCAGATCCTCCAGTTGGACGATCGGTCCATCGTTGCCCAGGTGCGTGACAAAGACCTGATACTCGCGCCCATCCACCTCCACCCGGGCATGGATGGCAGCAGTCTGCTCCCCCTCCGAGTACAGGAAAAAGGTGGACGGATCCATCTGGAGGGGATAACGGGAAAGCAGGGCGATCCCGAAGGTCCCGCTGATCGTTGTAGGCCCATAATAGGAATACATGTCGAGCCGGTCTGCGAAAAACCGCACCGCGTCCACATTGCCGTTGGCGACGCGGGCAGTATCCGATTCCTGCAGGCCCAACAGGTCCGGCCCCACCGAGCGGATGACCGCCAGTTGTCCCTCCAGATCCTGGTTTCCCGCCTTGTCGAACCCCTGCTGGATGTTATAGGTCATCACCTTCAGTTGGGAGGCGGGGACCGGCAGCGCCGGGTTGGCAAGGGTCGCCAGGAAAGCTCCAGCTGAGAGCGCCGCCAACCCTGCCATGATCCAGGGCAGCGCAGGGGCGGGCTCCTCACCCGTCGCGGCTGACCCTTCCCACGGCCACAGCATCGGCAGCAGGAGCCCCAGCCCGGCCAGCAGGTGCACCAGCCAGAAGCGGTCCCGGAAGAACGGCCCGATCACCGGCGCATAATCGTAGATGGTGGTGAAGACGTGAAAGAAGATCATGACCAGCAGGAAAAGCGCCGCAGTAGAAAAGGCCCCTCCCAGCCTGCGCAGCGAGGGCCTCGCCAGCGTGATCTGCCCGATGCACAGCCCAAAATCCAGGAACAGGACCGGTGAGGCCAACAGCATCAGGAAAAGCAGGACCCAGGAAAGAGGGGAAAACGGCGGGGCCTCGATCGGGTACAGTTCCCGGACCGGGGGCAGATGCAGTTGGTGCGGAAGGATGCTGAGGACCAGCAGCAGCACGAACAGGATATTCCAACCCAGAAGCAGACGGCGGCTCAACCGGGACCAAAATCCTTCCGAACCCCATAACAGGCTGAAGATCACCCAGCCCGTCAGGAGGACGGTCAGGATCGGACCCAGGGAGATGCCCGTCCAGCGCGCCAGGATGTCAGGACTGACAAACACAAAATACAGGATCAGGATGACCGAGGCCAGGCCGATGACATACGCCGTGACCGGTCTCCCTTCCACAGCCGGTGCAGCGGAGGGATGCGTCCATTCCATGCGCAGCAGAAAAACAACCGCCAGCAGTCCCAGCGCCCAGCTCACGGTTTGGAATACTCCGTGTTCAGAAATATCGATCCCCGCGCCGGCGGTCCGGAAAAGGACGGAGGCACCCAGCGCAAGCATCAGGCCCGAGACGGCACGCCCTCCATGGACAGGCGCGCGCAGGTGCAGCAGGAGCGGAAAGAACAGCATGAAGGCCCCCACGCTCACCCCGCAGGCCACCAGCCTCCCGCCTGGAGGAAGCATCGGCTCGACCAGCCGCGCCAGGATGGCAAGCCAGCCCAGGGCGATCAGGAAGGCGCGCCCAGGCTCCCGGCGGACGAGAAGCAGGATCAGCGGGGTGAAGAGCAGGACCACGGAGGCCACCTCCACCGTGAAGGCGGTCACCAGCAGCCCGAAGGCATAGATCGATTGAATGAAATCCGAAAGGGATTGCAAAAAGAACAGGAACAGGACGCCATACAGCAGGGTCTCGGTGAGTTTTGTGTTCCGCATGAGAAGCTCCCTGAAAAAGGGGGATACAAAAGCCCTGGCGGGGTCGAACCTCAATCTGGCTGGTATCTATCCAATATTTTAGAACAGGACAAGCCCTGTGGGCAAGGTGCGATTGTCATTGGCGATCCGCTTCGCGCTCCATGGATCTGCAGCATCGTCAGCAGCCTGCCGGCTGGTCTTATCGTTCCAGTCCCGCGGGCGTGGATAAAAACCTGAGGGCGAAAAAACCGAAGTGCGGAAAATGCATGAAAATACCGCGCACCGTCGCAGC
>CAYMQX010000490.1:0-2157 GCA_964392495.1 uncultured Anaerolineaceae bacterium | reverse complement strand
TCCTGTAATATCTCAACCCCCGGATGTGCAACCTGTGTGTATTTCAATCTTTGTTCCATATTCCAGAGACCATCTCCTTTGCAGAAATCAAGATCCAGCCGACCAGGGCAGCAGGCGTGTCATTGCTCCTGGAGGTTCCCATGCGGTACCTGCTTCAATGCGTTCTCGAACAACTCCCGGGTGGCGGCATAACAGCCTTCGCCAAAGCAGGGCAGCCGTCCAACTGAAACGATCTTGTCAGCCTTAATTTTCGGGTAAGCCAGGGGATGACGGAGTTTTGTGCCATTACTCAGCATGACGGTGGGGGTGCCGCGCACGTTATAAATATCCCTGCCAAGGCGACCCTGCTCCAGCACAGCCGCGCGGGCCTCGCCACTGGCGAAGCAGCGGGTGAAATCGTCGAGATCGAGCCCGGCTTCACAGGCAAGGTCCAGCATGACCTGCTGCCTTCCGATATTGCGCCCCTCGACAAAGAAAGCCCTGCGGATGCGCAGGTCAAAATCGCGCCCGATGGCTTCGCCCTGCTGGAAAGCGCACCAGGCGGCCTCGAAGGCGGGCAGGGTCGTATCGGGCCATTCACTGCCAAAGGGTTTAAATTCTGCTGCGGGCTCCTGCAAGGCAGCCAGCCAGATCTCCAATTCGAGTTCCTTCCGGTCAGGCGGACCGCCCCCATAGACCTCCAAAGGAAAGGCCCGTTCCACCAGACGGACCCGTCCTTCATATTCAGGTGCAATCTTGTGCAGGCGCACGGCCGCAACATAACACCACGGTCAATAGTACTCCGCCCACTCCCATAGTTCAGGAATATCCTGTTGCCCTTTCCTCATTTCCACCTTGCCCATGCAAAATTTTCTCAGCCAGCCGCTGCCCAGGAACCATGCGGGAAAGCTGGATCCATGCAGGGAAGTATATCATAATTTTTATGATTTTTATAATAAATATAATTAATATATAGGACGATTACATGGGGGAGATGAGAGATCAGCCGGACCAGAATCCCCTGGCCGGCTATTGCAGTATCGCCGGGATACGGGGACCGGCAGGCGGGCCTCAGGCCGCGAGCCTGCGGAGGACTTCACATAGCAGGGAGTAAAACTCAGCCACGGAGGGAATATGGACGCGCTCCCCCGGGCGATGAGGATTCTGGATCTCAGGCCCCAGGGAGAGAGCCTCCAGCCTGGGGAGGCGCTCCTGGATGGTGCCGCACTCGACGACGCCATGCGCTGTGACCACGGCAGGCTCACGGTGGAAGAGGTCCTGATAGGCTGCCTTCACAATGGACAACAAGGCAGAATCGGAGCGGAGGCGCCAGGGACCGGTAACAGGAGGGATGATGGCGAAATCCGCGCCGGCCAGGCGGGCAGCGGATTCTATCGAGGCAGCGGTCTCCTCCTGAGCCTCCGCGACGGTGGAGCGGGAAAGGCTGTGAATCTCCAGGGCACCGTCCTTCAAGGCGACAAGCCCCAGGTTGCTGGAGGTCTCAACAATATCGGAAGCCTGCTGTTCCATGGCAAGCACACCGGAGGGAAGGGCGGAGAGCAGGTCAAGCAGCCGGTCCCGGCTCTCATCGCTCCAACACTGGAGGCCCTGCAAGGCGGAGCGGGTCATGGAAAGCGAAAGCCCGGGATCCGTGAGGGAGTAGCGGGAGGCCAGTCGCGCGCGGGCATCCGCCAGCGCGGCCTCGAAGGAGTCAGCCAAGTCCGGTGGAAACGAAATCCTTGCGCGCGACCAGATGGGGATGGCATTGAAGGCATCGCCGCCTTCCAGGGCGCAAAGTTGAAAGGGCAGATGACGGGACAGGCTCCGTAGAAGCCGGACCATGCCCTGGATGGCGTTCAACCGGTTCTTATGAATGTCCATACCGGAGTGCCCGCCGGTAAGTCCGGAGAGGGAAATCTCCGAGGCAAGCCAGCCCTCGGGGAGGGGTTGGGAGGGGGCAGGCCAGCGGAGGCGGGTCCAGATGGCCCCGGCGCAGCCGATGTACAGTTCCTGCATGGATTCCGAGTCGAGGTTGAGCATCACATCTGCGTGGAGCAGGCTGGGGTCCAGCTCATCCGCGCCTTTGAAGGTGGTCTCCTCCTCGACGGTGAACAGGAGCTCCAGAGGCCCGTGAGGCAGGCCGGTGCTTTCAGCAAGGCAGAGCGCCGCGGCAATGCC
>CAYMQX010000489.1:0-2161 GCA_964392495.1 uncultured Anaerolineaceae bacterium | reverse complement strand
GTTCGATGGTGAACTCCACATCCTGCATATCGGTGTAGTGCTGTTCGAGCCGTTTGGTGATCGCCATGAATTGCTTGTAAACCCCGGGCATTTCATGAGCAAGGTTCTCGATCGGGTCCGCATTGCGGATTCCCGCCACCACGTCCTCGCCCTGGGCATTAAGCAGATATTCACCCATCATCTTGCGCTCGCCCGTGGAGGGATTGCGCGTAAAGGCCACGCCCGTGCCTGAATCGTCGCCCATATTGCCGAATACCATGGTCACGATGTTCACTGCCGTTCCGAGGTCGTCTGAAATCTTGGTCCTCTTGCGATAATCCTGTGCCCGCTTGCCCATCCAGGATTCAAAGACCGCCTTGGTCGCCAGTTCCAACTGCTCATACACATCCTGGGGGAACTCCTTCCCCAGTTCCTTCTTGTAGATCGCCTTGAACTGAGATACCAGATCTTTCCAGTCCTCGGCCTTCATTTCAGTATCGACCTTATAGCCTTTTCGAGCCTTGTATTCGGCCATCGGATGCTCGAATACGCCGTCCTCCAGTCCAAAGACGGTGGTGCCAAACATCTCGATCAGGCGGCGGTAGGCATCCCACACGAACCGGGGGTTGCCGGTCAGCTTGATCATTCCTTCCGCACTGGCATCATTCATGCCGATATTCAGGATGGTGTTCATCATCCCCGGCATTGAAAACTTCGCCCCGGATCGGCATGAAACCATTAGCGGGTTGGCCGGGTCGCCAAATTTCTTACCGGTAGCTCTTTCAACTTTCTTCAGAGCCTCCAACTCCTGCTTCCACATTCCCGAGGGGAATTTACCGGTTTTCCGGAAGTAATTGCAGGCCTCCGTTGTCACCGTGAACCCCGGGGGAACCGGCACGTCGGCGCGGGTCATATCGGCCAAACCGGCGCCCTTCCCGCCCAGAAGCGATCGTACCCCTTCCCACGAGCCCGTGGTCCGCTCGGCAGCCCGTACTTCTTCGAATAAATAAACCCATTTTTTCTGCTTGCCGGCTGAAGCCGGCTTCCGGACAGGCTTTTTCGACACAGCTTTCTTCGTTCTTTTTTTGGCTGTTGTTGCCATTCTTATCTCCTTCAAGAACAAATGTAATCGATTTAATTCGAAATTGTGTGAAGTCTACCACAAACAAATTCGGATAATCGAAGGCTATTTTACTGCGATTCTTACTCCTTGATTCCGGACCTGGCGGTTAAATTTTGTAAAGCCTCTGCAAAGTAACGCACTTAACAAATCATGCATAATAAGGCCACTGGAATCCATATGAGATGTCATTGAAGCTGCTTGTCGTTGATGATGATTGGGCCGTGACCGATATGCTTTCAACCCTGTTGAAACTGCAGGGCTTTGAGGTCGCAACAGCCAACCGGGGCACAGACTGCCTGGCAATGGTCAGGGAAAAAATGCCTGACCTTCTCCTTCTGGACCTTATGATGCCTGATATGGATGGGTGGGCTGTCTGCAGAGAGCTCCGCCTTTCCAGTAATGTGCCGATCCTGATCCTCTCAGCGCTGAACGATCCGCTCAAGATTGCCAGCATTCTTGATGCAGGCGCAGACGATTATCTGACCAAACCGGTTGCGAGCAGCCTGCTCCTGGCACGCATCAACCGCCTGCTGAAGCGCAGCGGGACAGGCGGCCTGGTCTCAGGCAAGAGCCAGAGGCTGCAATTGACCGGTGACACGACTCCCCTGACTCCCTGATCAGATTAAATAATTGCCGAATACATGCCCGGAAACCGGCATCCGGGCATGTTTGTATTCAAGATAGATGTTTGAGCGCGTCGACCATCTTTTCTGGTGCTTCCAGCATCGGAAGATGGCCGACTCCCGGGAGGCTGAACAGGCGCGCCTGTAATACAGCAGCTTCGATCTCCTTGGCGCGATCGATCGGAATCAGCACATCGGCATCTCCGTGTACCAGGACTACCGGCAGTTGGAAGGATTTAAGCACATCCATGGAGTCGACCCGTCCGGCCATGGCTTTCAAGGCCCCGACCACGCCCGAGGCGCTCTGCTTGTTGATTAATTCCTTCGAGAAATCCTGCAGCCGCGGGTCTGCGCTCAGCTTGGTTGCCATGCTCTCCGCCACACTGGCTAACCCATTTTGGGAGACTTCCTCCGCGGATTTATATCTGCCTTCCTT
>CAYMQX010000488.1:0-2168 GCA_964392495.1 uncultured Anaerolineaceae bacterium | reverse complement strand
GTGCTCGGCCAGCTTCAAATGGAGATGCCGCGCGCCTCCTTTGATACCTGGGTCCGCGACACACGCCCGCTCTCCTACGAGCGCGGCGTGCTCACCGTCGGGGTCCGCAACGCCTATGCACGGGATTGGCTCGAGAGCCGCCTTGCCAGCACGGTCAGCCGCCTGCTGATCGGCATCTTCAATTCCAATGTGGCCGTGGATTTCATCGTTTCACAGTTCGAGGAAGCCGCCTCGCGGGCTTCCGAGCCGGAGGCCGGGGGCGCCGCCTCCGAGTCGGAGTACCTGCCGGAAGCCGCCCCGGCGCGGAACACCACCCTCAACCCCCGCTACACCTTTGAATCCTTCGTGGTGGGCTCAGGCAACCGTCTGGCCCACGCCGCCTGCCAGGCCGTGGCGGAAAAGCCCGCCCGCGCCTATAACCCGCTCTTCCTCTACGGAGGGGTGGGGCTGGGCAAGACCCATCTCCTGCACGCCATCGGCAACGCCTGCCACGACCGCGGTCTGAATGTCCTGTACGTGTCGTCGGAAGAGTTCACCAACGATATGATCAACGCCATCCGCACCCACACCACCCAGGCTTTCCGCGACAAGTACCGCTCCTCCGATGTGCTCCTGATCGACGACATCCAGTTCATCGCCGGCAAGGAGGGCACGCAGGAGGAGTTCTTCCATACCTTCAACACCCTGCACGGACAGGACAAGCAGATCATCGTCTCCTCGGACCGCCCGCCCAAGTCGCTGGTGACGCTCGAGGAACGCCTGCGTTCGCGCTTCGAGTGGGGGCTCACCGCCGATATCCAGCCGCCCGATCTCGAAACCCGCCTCGCCATCCTGCGCTCCAAGGCCGAGCGCACCGGGCGCATCATTTCAGACGAGATCCTCGATACCATTGCCCGCCGCGTACATTCCAACATCCGTGAGCTGGAGGGCGCTCTTAACCGCATCCTTGCCTTCGCCGACCTGAGCGGCGCCGCCTTGACCCCCGCGCTGGTGGATATTGCCCTGGCCGACCTGCTGCCCCAGCGCGGCGATATTGACCCCCAGCGCATCATCGAACTGGTCGCCCGCGAATGGCAGCTCTCCACCACCGAACTCATCGGTCGCGACCGCTCCCAGAAAGTCGCCCAGCCACGCCAGGTGGCCATGTACCTGCTGCGCAAGCGCACGGACTGCTCCCTGCCGCAGATCGGGGAACTGTTGGGCGGGCGCGACCACTCCACCGTCATGTACGCCATCGAGAAGATCAGCAACGAGATCGAGACCAAATCCGACCTGCGCCGGCGCGTGGGCAACATCGAACAGCAGTTGTACAACAGCTCCTCGCCGGGCTAGATCTGACCCCACTTGGGGGAGGCCATGCAAACCGCCTCCCCCCGTTCCTTCCAGGAAAGGGGGCCGGGGGGATAGGTCCGCGGGGACGCTTCATCTCCGCTTTCCAGTGCGTCCGGCGCAAGCTCCAGCCCGTGAAAATATCTGTGATATAATCCGTCCGCTTTCCCCAGGGAAGGCCATTCTGCCCGGGCGGGCAATATACGCCCAACTTCACACGCCTGAGGACCTTCCAGCGCGTGCTGCGGACCGAACGGACGCAGTCGCTGGCGGGGTGGATCCAGGCGGAGGCCAAACGCAAGGAGGTTTTTCCCCATGGCCATTATTTCCATGAAGGCCCTGCTTGAGAGCGGCGTCCATTTCGGACACCGCACCAACAAGTGGGACCCCCGTATGAAGCCGTACATCTTCACCGAGCGCAACGGCATCCATATCATCGACCTGCAGCAGACCGTCAAGCTGCTCACCCAGGCCTACAACACGGTGCGCGATGTCGCCGCAAACGGCGGGACGGTGCTCTTCGTGGGCACCAAACGCCAGGCGCAGGAGACCATCGTCGAGGAAGCCGCCCGCTGCGGCATGCCCTACGTCACCGAGCGCTGGCTGGGCGGCATGCTCACCAACTGGTCCACCATGTACCAGCGCATCCAGGAGCTGGAGCGCCTGGAGCAGCTGCGCGACAGCGGCGAGATCAACAAGCTCACCAAGAAGGAAGGCCTGCTCATCCAGCGCGAGATCGACCGCCTGCTCACCCGCCTCTCCGGCGTCCGCACCATGAAGCGTCTGCCCGACCTGCTCTTCATCGTGGATGTCTGCCGTGAGGATGCCGCGGTGCACGA
>CAYMQX010000487.1:0-2193 GCA_964392495.1 uncultured Anaerolineaceae bacterium | reverse complement strand
GGATGGGCGCAGCCTGAGTGCGGTCGCGGCGGATGTGCAGTCAGCGGCCAGGGCCCATGTCTTCCCGCTGGAATATCACGCCGAGGTGCTGCGCGAGTACGCCGCGCGGCAGGCCACCCAGACGCGTGTTCTGATCGCGGCCCTGGCGGCCCTGCTGGGCATCCTCCTGGTCATGCAGGCGGCGACCCGAAGCTGGCGCCTGGCCTTCGCGACCTTCCTGATCCTGCCGGCAGCCCTGGTGGGCGGATTGCTGGCGGCCTTCCTCAGCGGCAGCGCGATCTCGCTGGCCTCGCTCTTCGGCTTGCTCACTATTTTGGGGATCAGCGCCCGCAACGGCATCTCTCTGATCAACCATTACCAGCATCTGGAGCTGGACCAGGGGCAGCTGTTCGGCCGTGACCTGGTCCTGCGCGGTTCGCGCGAGCGGCTGGCGCCCATCCTGATGACTGCCCTGGCCACCGGCCTGGCCCTGCTGCCCTTTGTGATCTTTGGCGCGGTCCCCGGTCTGGAAATGGTGCATCCCATGGCGATCGTCATCCTGGGCGGGTTGGTCACATCCACCCTGGTGAACCTGTTCGCAGTGCCTGCTCTGTACATGGGATATGGAGCCAGCCGTGAACCCGACCTGGGCCTGGTGCCGGCTCACGTGGTGGATGCCCCCTCGGGTGCGCAGGATTGACCCGGATCTCGAAGTTCAACACTGCATCCATAAGGAGCATTCCATGACAGATGAAAATGACCGACAGATCCTGGTGGCCGAAGATTTGAAGAAGTCCTACGGTCCACGTCATGCGCTTCAGGGTCTATCATTCTCGCTCCGGGCGGGGAGGATCCTGGGCTTCCTGGGGCCCAACGGGGCCGGGAAGACCACCTCGATCCGAATCCTAACCACCATGATGGAACCCGAATCGGGGCGCTTTGTGGTGGATGGGGTCGGGTCGGAGCACCCGGAAAAGATCCGGCGTATGATCGGTGTGCTTCCGGAAAACCTGGGCCTGCCGCGCCAGATGACAGGCCAGGAGTACCTGACCTACTTCGGCCAGTTTTATGGTCTCAGCCATCCGCAGGCCCGCGATAATGCCGCCCGGTTGCTGGAGGATGTTGGCCTCCATAAGCGGGGCCGGTCGCTGATCGGCTCGTACAGCCACGGGATGAAACAGCGGATCGGGATCGCACGTGCCCTGGTCAATGACCCGGTGGTGGTCTTCCTGGATGAACCCACGCTGGGGCTGGACCCCCGCGGCCAGCAGGAACTACTGGAACTGGTGCAGCGCATCGCGCGCGAACGCGGCACCGGCGTGGTGCTCTGCAGCCACCTGCTGTCGGAGATCGAGGGCATCTGTGACGACGTGGTCATCCTGAACCTGGGCCGGGTGGTCGCCCGCGGCACGGTCGGTGAGGTGATCGGCCGCGCCCAGCAGAACATTGTCCTGCGGAACGCGCTGCGGGTCCAGGTCATGCCCGATTTCATGGCCGAAGCACGTGCGGTATTGGAGGGTATGAACAGCATCATCATGAGAGTAAGTCCGGTCGGCGAAATGGAGGGCTGGCTGCGGCTGGAGCTTGTCGAAGCTGCGGAAGCGGACCCGGCGAATGCCTACCATATCAATAACGAAATCCTGGAAGCGCTGATCGAGGCCGGGGTGCCCATCCTGGGCTTTGAGATCGAAGGCGGGCGTTTGCAGGATGTCTTCCTGCAGCTTACGGAGGAGGCGATCAAATGAGCAGCGCAGCGAATGTTTCGGGGGAGCAGGCGGGCCACCGCGCCCCGGTGCGCCCTGCCTGGTGGCTGGTCTTCACCAGGGAACTCTCCGACCTGTGGGTGGGAGGCAAGGCCCTCAACCTGATGCTGATCTACAGCGTCGTGCTGGGTGTGATGGTGTTCGTGTTCTCCTCCAACAGCGAACTCAGCCTGATCCCGCCCAAGGAATCAGTGTATGAGATGCTGAAGAACGCCATGGCGATCACATTGTTCATCGGCTTGATCATCGGAGCCGATGCTTTCAGCGGCGAGCGTGACCGGGCTACGCTGGAATCGCTCCTGCTGACACCGGCCAGCCGTCTGCAGATCGTGGTGGGAAAATTCCTGGCGGGCATCTCACAATGGCCCATCGCCTTCATCATCGCCATTCCCTTCATGACGATCCTCTCCCAGGGCGATGAGGTCCTGCTCCCGACGATCCTGTGGGGAGC
>CAYMQX010000486.1:0-2195 GCA_964392495.1 uncultured Anaerolineaceae bacterium | reverse complement strand
GCCTTGATGATGCGCTTCACATCCGGCAGGAAGCCCATGTCGAACATGCGGTCGCCTTCGTCCAGCACCAGCACCTGGATGGCGTTCGTTTTGGCGTGGCCCTGGGCGATCAGGTCCAGCAGGCGACCGGGGCAGGCGACGAGGATATCCACGCCCTCCTTAAGCGCCTTGATCTGCGGGGCGGCGCTCACCCCGCCGTAGAGGGTGACGCTGCGCAGCCCGGTGCCGGTGGCCAGCACGCGGATGACCTCGTGGATCTGCTCGGCCAGCTCGCGGGTGGGGGTGACGATGAGGGCGCGCGGCTTCCCGTGTGGGCCATCCAGCAGCTTGTTGAGGATGGGCAGCACGAAGGCGGCGGTCTTGCCGGTGCCGGTCTGGGCGGTGCCGATGATATCGCGCCCGCGCAGTGCGGCGGGCAGGGCGGCTTCCTGGATGGGGGTGGGGGTTTCGTAGCCCGCGCGCTGGATCCCGGCCTGCAAGCGGGCGTTAAGATTGAATTGATCGAACTTCACAATATTACCTGATCTGTAGGCACTCTGTTTGATTGGATTTGCAGCTTACGGTTAACCATAAATTGCAGGGTATCGCTTCGCCCCGTGGGAGCTGGCAATGACATGACTACGCAGACGATTATAGCATTGTCTGGAGGAAACGACGGATGGCCTGCACGCTGGACTCCCAGGCGGGCTGGCGCAGGAAATGGAGGCGGGCGGCCAGGCTGAGATGCTCCAGCAGCCCCCGGTCCGAGTCCAGGCGGCGCAGCGCCTCCGCCAGAACGTGCGGGTCGGCGGCGGGCAGGAGCAGGCCCGTCTCCCCATCGGTGATAACCTCCGCCGCCGCGCCGGCGTCCCTCGCCAGGGCGGGCAGCCCGAAGCCCATGCCTTCCAGCCAGGCGATGCCGAATCCCTCCTGGGAGGAGGGCAGCGCCAGAATCTGCGCCTCCCGAAGCAGACCGGCGAGGGCTTCCTCCTCCAGCGCGCCGTGGAAGCGCACGGGCAGCCCGGCGGCCAGCCTTTCCATGCGGCGGGCGTAGGCGGGGTCGGCGCGGGGTGAGCCGATCACGTCCAGGCGGAAGGAGGCGGGCAGCTCCCGCAGCGCCTCCAGCAGGGTGTGCAGCCCCTTGCGCGGGATGATATTCCCCAGGAAGGCGATCCGCAGGCCGGGGCGGCGCGCCCGCAGCGTAACCTCCGCCTCCGTCACGCGCAGCCCGAATCGGTCGGTGGGGGGCCGGGCCACGACGCAGGCTCCGGGCAGGGGCAGCAGTCGTTCCACCTCACCGCGCGTCGTCTCCGAGTTATAGATGAAGCCATCCACGCTCCGCAGGTAGCGCCGCTCCACCCGGTGGTAGAGGGCGTTCTGCCAGCGCGGGCGCGCCTCCGAGCAGCGCAGGTGGTGGACGAGGCTGACGACCGGGTAGGGATGCGGGGAGGCGTTGGCGGCGATCAGGGAGGGGTGGTTCAGCTCGTCCTGGATGAGCAGGTCGAGGCCGGGCGGCAGGCGGAAGCGCAGGTTATCCGTCAGGTGTGCGGCGTAGTGGCGCCAGGGCAGGCTGATGACCTGCACCGTTTCGCCCGCGGCGCGCAGGGACTCGACCAGCCGGCGGTCATAGAGATAACCGCCGCTCCGGGTATCCAGGCTGCCATAGATGAGCAGGCCGAGGTTCAAGGGTGGCACTGACTCCTTGCGAGGGTATCTCGCGATGAGCGGAGACGAAGCGCCAGGGAGGCGCGCTTCATCTGCGCGCCGGGACACCGCGCCACACCGTGTGCTTTGCACGATTTGCCAAGCAAATCGAGGTATGTTTCGCGAAAGCCTGCCGCCTCAGTTTTCAGGAAAGTCGGCTGAAGCCGACTCATCTTTTTCATCTATTCCTCGATTCCAGCGGAGAACCCCGATAACCTGTTCGGGAGGTGTAAATTTGCTTTTGGATTCCATCCATGAGGTCCCGGCGATCTTCCGGCGGGGGCTTAAGCCCGCCGCCTCAGTTTTCAGGAAAGTCGGCTGAAGCCGACTCATCTTTTTCATCTATTCCTCGATTCCAGCGGAGAACCCCGATAACCTGTTCGGGAGGTGTAAATTTGCTTTTGGATTCCATCCATGAGGTCCCGGCGATCTTCCGGCGGGGGCTTAAGCCCGCCGCCTCAGTTTTCAGGAAAGTCGGCTGAAGCCGACTCATCTTTTTCATCTATTCCTCG
>CAYMQX010000485.1:0-2197 GCA_964392495.1 uncultured Anaerolineaceae bacterium | reverse complement strand
GAGCCCGGAGGGCTTTCGTGGGAACTGAGCAGGGGCTTCAGCCCCGGCGTCTCAGTATTCCCTGCGGGGCTGCCTCGTCGGGAAGAGCGCCCTCCTCGCAGCGACATGTTTTATGACGAAGCGCCCGGAGCGAAAATGAAAAGTTCCATTACAATCAAAGCATGGAACGCCGCACGCTGACCCTCACCGCGCCGCGCCGCGTGGAGCTGCGCGCGGAGAGCCTCCCGCCCCGCAAGGAAAATGAGGCGCTGGTGGAGACGGTCTGCTCCGCCATCAGCGCGGGGACCGAGCTGCTCATCTACCGCGGCGAGTTCCCCCGCCAACTGGAGGACCTGCACGACCGCTTCAGCAGCGGCGTGAAATATCCCTGGGCCAGCGGCTATGCCTGCGTCGGGCGCATCATCGAGGCGGAGAACGAAGCCCTGCGCGGCAGCCTGGTCTTCTCCTTCCAGCCCCACTGCACGCATTTCATCGCCCCGCTCGGATCGCTCATCCCCCTGCCCGAAGGCCAGACGCCCGAACCGGCCTGCTTCCTCCCCAACATGGAGACGGCCGTCAACCTGGTGCAGGACGCCGCGCCCATCCTGGGCGAGCGCGCCCTGGTGCTGGGACAGGGCGTGGTCGGGCTGCTCTGCGCTTCACTGCTGAATGAGTTCCCCCTGCAAACCTTGGTCAGCGCGGACCTGTACTCGCTGCGCCGCGAGGCCTCCCCCGCCCCCCACCGCCTCGACCCCGCCGCGGCGGATTTCCGCGCGCAGGCCCGCTCCCTGCTGAAGGAGGGCGCCGATCTGACGGTTGAGGTGAGCGGCCACCCCGCGGCGCTGGACGAGGCCATCGCCCTGACGCGCTTCAGCGGGCGGGTCATCCTCGGCTCGTGGTACGGGGAGAAGCGCCTCCCCCTCGACCTGGGCGGGAGCTTCCACCGCTCACGCCTGCGGCTCATCTCCTCGCAAGTCAGCACTCTCGCGCCCGAGCTCTCCGCGCGCTGGGACAAGGCCCGCCGCTTCGAGACGGCCTGGGAGGCGCTGGCACGCCTCCACCCCGAAAAGTGGATCACGCACCGCTTCCCCCTGGACCGCGCCGCGCAGGCCTATCAACTGCTTGACGAGTCGCCTGCGGAGGCTTTGCAGGTGGTCTTCCAGTATTGAGTCCCCCTTATGGATTTCCAATACGCCGACCTCGAGACCTGTTCCACAAGCACCGGGCTGGTGGCCGTCATCGACGTGCTGCGCGCCTTCACCACAGCGGCCTTTGCGCTGGCAGGCGGCGCTCGGCGGGTGATCCCGGTGGGCAGCATCGATGAGGCGCTGGCCTTCAAGCGCGGGAACCCCGGCTCGCTGGCCTGCGGCGAGATGAAAGGTCTCCCGCCCTCAGGCTTTGATGTGGGCAACTCGCCGACGCGGCTGCTGGAGATGGACCTTCAGGGCCGCACGCTGGTCCAGCGCACAAGCGCCGGGACGCAGGGCGTGGTGCGCAGCCTCGCGGCGGAGAGGCTCCTCGCCGCAAGCTTCGTGGTCGCACAGGCGACCGTCCGTTACATTCAAAGACTCGCACCGGAGCAGGTCACCTTCGTCATCACAGGAGGGAGCTTTGACGGCGGCGCGGAGGACCTGGCCTGCGCGCAGTACATGGAGGCTTGTCTGCGCGGCATGGACCCCCACCCGGCTCCCTACCTCGAACGGGTACGCACCGCTCCCGATGCGCGCCCCTTCCTCGACCCTTCACGGCCCCAGTTCCCCGAATCAGACCTGGCTTACGCCACCGACCTGGACCGCTTCGACTTTGCGATGCCCGTCCGCCGCGAGGGCGGCCTGCATGTGATCGAGAGACCCGCTTTATAAGAAGAGGAGCAGCCATGTACACACTTTCCGTCCGGCGCGAGTTCATCGCCCGCCATTACCTGATCGGCGGCGACTGGGGGCCGGAGAACTTCCCCAATTCGCATCATTATGTGCTGGAGCTTCAACTGGAGGGCCACCGGCTGGACCGCCACGGCTACCTGGTGGACATCGTGGAGGTGGAGAAGCACCTCGACGAGGTAACCGGCTACTACCGCGAGCAGATGCTCAACGACAAGCCGGAATTCGAGGGCCTCAACCCCTCGCTGGAGCATTTCGCGCGCATCCTGACCACCAGCCTGAATGAAGGCTTGCAGGCCGACAACCTGCACGCGCTGACCGTTGTCCTGTGGGAGAAT
>CAYMQX010000484.1:0-2215 GCA_964392495.1 uncultured Anaerolineaceae bacterium | reverse complement strand
TGATGATGTCGGGGATGCCCTGCCGCTCTACGACCAGATCTGGACGGAGATCAAAGGCCAGTAGTCGATCCCTGGTTTTGGTGAAATCCCTCGGACCTTCTCCGGGGGATTTTTTTTATCATTATGGCGGAATGAATGCAAAATAGTTGATGAAATATTGACTTAAATAAAAAATAAGCATAGAATATGCTTATGGACAGCAATTCTGTTAGCGAATACCCCGGCCACATGGATGAGATCGACCGGTACATCCTGGAGGCGCTGCGTCGGGATGGCCGGGAGGCCTTTTCCCAGATCGCCAGCCAGTTGAACGTCTCCCCGGGGATGATCCGCCAGCGCTATAACCGCCTGGTCGAGCTGGGTATCCTGAAGGTGGTGGCGATCACCAACCCGGTGCAGCGGGGCTTCAAGACCATGGCCATGGTGGGCATACGCACGGACGGCCATCGCATGCTGGAGATCGCCGGTCAGATCGCCGCACTGCCGGAGGTGGTGTATCTCATCGTGGTCAGCGGCCAGTTCGACCTTATGGCAGAGATACTCTGCCGCGATCCACAGGACTTGCTCAAATTCCTTACAGAGAAGCTTTATGCCATTGACGGTGTGCGCCAGGCTGAGAGTTTTTTGCACCTCAAGATCGTCAAGGAGATCTACTTTTAGCCGGGGAAATCCCAGGTTATCCTAACCCGGCGGATCCGGGTTATAAAACAAACGGAGAATCATCATGAAAGTGCTGCTCGTGGGAGTGGGTGGAGTGGGAGAGGCCATCGCCGCCATCGGGAAATCGCGGGCGTGGCTGGAGCAAATGGTCTTGGCCGATTACAACCTGAAGCGCGCCGGGGAGGTCCAACAAAAGCTGGGTGACCCTCTGCGCTTCCCCGTCGAGAAGGTCGATGCCTCCGACCAGGGCATGATCGAAACCCTGGCTCGAAAATACGGCTCGGATCTGATCATGAATGCCGTGGACCCCATCTATAACCAGCAGATCTTCGATGCGGCTTTGAATGTGGGTGCAACCTACCTGGATATGGCCATGACGCTTTCAGAGCCGCATCCGACGGATCCTTTCAATCAACCGGGGATAAAGCTGGGCGATTACCAATTCGCAAAGGATGAGGATTGGAAGAGGAAGGGCCAGATGGCCCTGGTGGGCATTGGCGTGGAGCCGGGTATGGCGGATGTATTCGCGCGCTACGCCCAGGACCATCTCTTCGATGAGATCGAGGAGATCGGCATTCGTGACGGGGCGAACATCACCATTGACGGATATGAATTTGCCCCCAACTTCTCCATCTGGACCACCATTGAGGAATGTCTTAATCCTCCGGTCATCTGGGAGGAAGAGCGCGGCTGGTTCACCACCGAACCTTTTTCCGAGCCCGAGACCTTCGACTTCCCCGGGATCGGCCCCGTGGAAGTGGTTAATGTCGAGCATGAGGAAGTGCTGCTGGTTCCGCGTTGGGTGAAGACCCGCCGGGTGACCTTCAAATATGGCCTGGGTGACCAGTTCATCGGCGTGCTCAAGACCCTTCACATGCTCGGTCTTGATAACAAGCACAAGATTGATGTCAAGGGCCTACAGGTGGCCCCGCGCGATGTGGTGGCGGCCTGCCTGCCTGACCCGGCTCACCTCGGCGGGAAGATGCACGGCAAGACCTGCGCCGGGACCTGGGTAAAAGGGATTAAGGACGGCATGCCCCGCCAGGTCTATCTCTACCAGGTCGCGGATAACCAGGAATGTATGCAGACCTGGGGCTGCCAGGCCGTGGTGGCACAGACCGCCTTCAGCGCTGTGATCGCCATGGATTTGATCGAGCACAAGATCTGGCACTGCCCTGGCGTGGTGGGGCCTGAGGCCTTCGATCCGCTGCCATTTATGGAAAAGATGGCCGAATATGGTTTCCCCTATGGCATGAAAGAAATGTGAGATTAGCCTGGGCGGATTTAGCCTTGCTTTTTGCTTTGCTACTGCCGGGCCGGGTATGCCCTCTGCTTTCTATGTCGCTTTCGGAAAACGGGATTTGCTTATCCTGCCCATGTTTTTTATAATGGGCATGTACTGGTTTCCAATTCATATAGGAGATGTTTCATGCCCTTCGGCTACACCGGCAAGATCCTGCATGTTGACCTGTCCAGCAGCGCCCTGAGCGTGGAAGAACCTCCAGAGTCGTTCTACCGAAAATACCTCGGGGGTAGTGCCATGGGAATGCACTAC
>CAYMQX010000483.1:0-2221 GCA_964392495.1 uncultured Anaerolineaceae bacterium | reverse complement strand
TGCAGGCCCTGCTCTGAACCCGATGATCAAGGTTGTGAATCTTGTCTCAGTTATCATCGCACCGGTGGTTGTTCAGTTCGCAGGGGCAACCGGCGGTACCCGGATCGCCATTTGGGTCGTGGCTCTGATTCTCCTGGCTGTGCTTGCCTGGGCGATTATTCGATCCAAGGCACCAGCCCAGGAAATGAAAGGCTAATGTTGCAAGTAAAGGAGCTTCCAGAGGGATCTGGAAGCTCCTTTTTTATTGGCGACAAAAATACCTGATCATTGATCAGCGTTTCCAGAGAATTTCTTTTTCCACTCAAAAAGCTTATTCAGCGCCTCGATAGGTGAGAGGGCATTGATATCTACATCTTTAAGTTCGTCAAGTATTGGACTTGTTTCAGGAAACAGTGCAGCTTGCCGGGCCATGTGAGGTTCGATCCGCACTGCCCGGCCAGATGACTTCTCAAGTTGGGCCATGATCTCATTGGCGCGGGCAATGACCGGTTTGGGAAGGCCGGCCAACTGAGCAACGTGAATGCCGTAGGAGCGATCGGCGCCTCCCGGTATGATTTTATGCAGGAAGACGACCTTTCCATCACCCTCGCTTACAGCCACGTTATAGTTGCGCACTCCGGGCAATAGATCTGCAAGCTGGTTCAGCTCGTGATAATGGGTGGCAAAGAGAGTCTTGGCCCGCAAGTGGGGATGATTGTGAATATATTCGATCATGCTCCAGGCGATTGCGACCCCATCATAGGTGGATGTACCGCGCCCGATCTCGTCCAGGATAAGCAGTGAGCGCGAAGTGGCGTGGTGAAGTATATTGGCAGCTTCAAGCATCTCCACCATAAACGTGGATTGACCGGCATGGATCTCATCCTGGGCGCCAATACGGGTGAAGATTCTGTCCACCAAACCGATGCGCGCGGACTCCGCCGGTACAAAAGAACCGATCTGTGCCATTAAAATGATCAGCGCCGCTTGGCGCAAATAGGTGGATTTTCCTGACATATTTGGGCCGGTGATAATGCGGATAAGCTCGCCCGGTTCAAACACAACATCATTGGGAACATATCGATCTCCATGGTTAAGGCTCTGTTCCACAACCGGATGACGGCCTGCCAGTATTTCAAGGCCACGCTCACTGTTGACCTCGGGGCAGGAATATCCGCCCAGAGATGCCGCCTCTGCAAGCCCCACAAAAACATCCAACTCGGCCAGGGCATGTGCGGTCTCGAGGAATTGAACAGCACTTCCGGCCAGTTCTGCACAGATCTCTCGAAATATGCGCAGCTCGATCTCGCGAATGCGTTCCTCGGCATTCAGCACCAGGGTTTCATACTCTTTCATCTCGGGCGTGATAAAGCGTTCCGCGTTGACAAGGGTCTGTTTGCGGATATATGATTCTGGAGCCTTGTCTGCTGCCCCCCGTGAGATCTCAATGTAATAGCCAAAGACTTTGTTATAGCCCACCTTGAGAGTCCGGATACCTGTGCGATCCCGTTCCAGGTTTTCCAGGTTGGCAATCCATTCACGTGCATGCCGCGAAGCCTCAATAACGCCATCCAGTTCTGCAGAATACCCGGGTTTGATGGCACCGGTGTTTTGAAGGGTTGCCGGCGGATCTTCGGCAATTCCATGCTGCAGCAATCCCAGTTCTGTATGCATTTCAAAAATCGTGGGTAGGGCAATCGGAGGGGTGCCAATTGCCTTGATAATGTGCGGGAGGTCTTCCAGGGTACTGCGCAGGGATACAAGGTCGCGCGGTTGGGCATGACCGGCTGTAACGCGATTAACCAATCGTTCAATATCGGCTAATGGTTTAAGGGCAGCCCGAACCTCGGCGCGTCTCATCCCATTCTCGAAAAAATACTTCAAACGGTCCTGACGCTGCAAGATCTTTTCGGCATCAAGCAGGGGCTGGCTTACCCAGATGCGCATTAACCTTTTGCCCATGGGGGTAACTGTGTGGTCCAGTACGCTCAGGAGGGATCCTTTAATTTCGCCGCGCAGGGTTTCGGTCAGTTCCAGATTCCGCCGCGTGGCAGCATCCAGGGTCATAAATTCGGAGGTGTCGTATGAGCGGAGACTGGTGAGGAGCCGAAGAGCATCGGGCTGGGTCTCCCGGATGTACTGGAGGATCGCACCAGCAGCCCTAACTGCAGCCGATTGCCGGTTTAGTCCAAACCCATCCAATGATCCTGCTCCAAAATGGTTGAGAAGAACACCCTCGCAC
>CAYMQX010000482.1:0-2222 GCA_964392495.1 uncultured Anaerolineaceae bacterium | reverse complement strand
GCCGTGAGTGCCGGGTTGGAAAATAAAAACCTGCGGCAGGCTGCCACAGGTCATAATCTTAAGATGCTGGCCTCACGCGCCGAATACACGGCGTGCATGAGACAGGCAGAATCGTTTTATGCCAAGCTTACAGGGGCAAAACGGGGCGCCGGATGAATCTCATCCGCTCGAGGCATCGCGCGGGGCGCGCAGCGCATCCAGCCGGCCGCGCAGTTCAATGCGCCGCGTATCGGCTGCGGTGCGCACTTGATCGATAAAGCCCTCCCCGCGTGTGCGCAATTCGCTGCGCAGTTCATCGCCCGATTCAGGCGTCAAGAGCAGGGCCGTGGTTGCGCCCACCAGCGCCCCCACGAACAGACCGATCATAAAGCCGAACATCCTGCGCATATAAACTCTCCTTTGCAGCCTCTGGGATCAGGAACTCCTATAAAATTATTATAGGCGAAAAACGCCTTTTATGGAATAATGGAGCCGTCACGCGTATCCTTGCGAACGCGATGCATTCATCTCACCCCTGCCTCGGCGCAACCCTGGGGGCGGCGCCCAAGCGGACTCTACCTTTACCGGAGGGTACCCGAATGTCCACATCTGCCCCTGTCTCCACGCTTGCAGCTCCGCGCAAGAAGGTCACCACCCTAACCTTCCGCCAGAAGAAGGCGCGCCGCGAGCCCATCAGCATGCTCACCGCCTACGACTTTCCCACCGCCCTGGCCTTGGACCAGGCGGGGATCGATTCCATCCTTGTGGGCGACTCGCTCGCCATGGTCGTGCTCGGCTATGAGAACACCCTGCCGGTCACGATGGAGGAGATGCTTCACCACTGCCGGGCGGTGGCCCGCGGCGCAAAATCCGCGCTGCTCGTCGGGGATATGCCATTCATGTCCTATCAGGTCTCCGGGGAGGAGGCTCTGCGTAACGCAGGCCGCTTCCTTAAAGAGGCGGGTATGGACGCAGTCAAACTGGAGGGCGGCCGCGAGCGTCTGGAGGCCGTCCGGCTCATCACCGGGGCAGGCATTCCGGTCATGGGACACCTGGGACTGACGCCTCAATCCATCCACCAACTGGGAGGCTTCCGCGCCCAGGGAAAGACCGCCCTGGCGGCCCGGCGCCTTCTGGAGGATGCCCTCCAACTGGAGGAGGCGGGCTGCTTCAGCCTCGTGCTGGAATCCGTCCCGGCGCGGCTTGCGGAACTCATTTCAAATCAGCTCTCGATCCCCACCATCGGGATCGGCGCGGGCGCAGGCTGTGATGGTCAGGTGCTGGTCACCCACGACCTGCTGGGGTTGTTCGACCGCTTCACCCCTAAATTCGTGAAGCAGTACGCCGACCTCAACGCGCAGATGCAGAACGCTTTCAGGGATTACATCGCCGATGTGTCAAGCCGCTCCTTCCCGGCTGCCGAACATACCGTTGAAATGGAAGACAAGGAATGGGAAGCGCTTCAAAAGGATATTTAGGCCCCCTCCTGCTGGTCGGCACAGGCGCCCTGGCAACATTGTTCGCAGCGCGCCTGGCGGCCGCGGGACAGGCCGTCTCCATGCTGGGAAGCTGGTCCAACGGACTCCGGGCCCTCTCCAGGGAGGGCGCACGCATCGTGACTGCGGACGGCCGCGTGGAGGCCTACCCTGTCCATGTCACTGCCCGGCCGGAAGAGATCCGGGAAGCACAGATCGCACTGGTGCTCGTCAAGGCATGGCAAACCTCCGAAGCCGCCGAAAAGCTTTCGCGGTGCCTGGCCCCGGATGGTCTGGCCGTCACGCTTCAGAACGGTTTCGGGAACCGGGAGCGGTTGGTGGAAGCGCTTGGATCCGCCCGCGTAGCCATCGGCACCACCACCACCGGGGCCACCTTGCTCGGACCAGGGCTGGTGCGTCCCGGCGGCGAGGGTGTGGTGACGCTGGAGCGCCGCTCACAGACTCCTGCGTTGGCAGCATCCCTGAGGTCCGCAGCCTTCAAGGTGCGCCTTTCTGAAGAGGTGCTCTCCCTGCTTTGGGGCAAGCTGGTCATCAACGCCGCCATCAACCCGCTCACTGCGCTGCTGCGCGTGACAAACGGCGAGCTGCTCCACCGCCCGGCAGCCCGCCGCTTGATGGCCGAGTTGGCCGGGGAAGCAGCCGCCGTGGCGCATGCCGCAAAGGTCCCGCGGCCCTACCAAAATCCCCGCCTTGCCGCCGAACAGGTGGCCCGGAAAACAGCCAAGAACCACTCTTCCATGCTCCAGG
>CAYMQX010000481.1:0-2234 GCA_964392495.1 uncultured Anaerolineaceae bacterium | reverse complement strand
TTAATTTGAGGCATTCCTCCTTGAGGTCCTCAGCGATTTCCAGGTCTCGGTCCCGGAATTGGGCACACTGGAAGCCAGACACCGTCCCTTTGTCATCCTGACATCGAACAATACCCGCGAGCTTTCCGAGGCGCTAAAACGCCGCTGCCTCTATCTGTTCATTGATTATCCCAGCCTGGATGAGGAACTGGCAGTTGTCAGGCTCAAGGTGCCGGAGCTCAACTCAAAGCTGGCGCGGCAGGCTGTGGAATTCGTACAGCGCCTGCGGCAGACGGACATGCGAAAATCCCCTTCCATCAGCGAGACACTGGATTGGGCAAATGCGCTGGTCGCGTTAAATGCCCATAACCTTGACAAGGAAACCCTGGAAGAGACCCTTTCCGTGCTCCTGAAACACGAGGCCGATCTGCAAAAGGCGCGCCGGCAGTTCCTGGCGCCGCCCAGCTCGAGTCACCAGCGCCCGGACGAACCCACTCGCTTCTCTGGAAATTAATTGCCCGTACTGTCCGGAAGGTATTGCCGGAAGGCAAGCCGATTGATCGGAGGCCACCTCGATTCGCAAGAGGTGACGACAAGGAGTTGAAGCATGGAATCCCGCATCCTTGAGCTCATCTCAGCCCTGCGCACCAGCGGGGTGCGCGTATCCCTGGCTGAAAGCGCAGAGGCTTTTTCAGCAGTGGAACTGATGGGCATCCAGGACCGGGAGACCTTCAGACTATCGCTGCGTGCCACGTTGATCAAGGACGCCAGGGACCTCCCCGTCTTTGACAAACTATTCCCCCTGTTCTTCGGGTCCGGAAAAAAACCTCTGATGAGCGGGGATCCGACCAAGGACCTGACAGCCGAAGAAGCGCAGATGCTGGCCGACGCCCTTACGGCACTGGCGGAACGGCTTCGCGAGCAAATGGAACGGCTGATGCAGGGCAAGCAGCTTTCCCCCGGGGAACTGGAGCAATTGGCCCGGATGGTGGGATTAAACCATACAGACGATCTTCGCTACCAGAATTGGATGGCGCAGCGGATGATGCGCGCCCTCCAATTTCCACAGGTGCGCGAAGCGCTGAAGCAGCTTATGGAAACCCTGGCGGAGATGGGGATGAACCGGGAGCGCGTGGAACAATTGCGGGAACACCTCCAGGCCAACATGCAGGGCTTGCAGCAGCAACTGGAGCAGTTCGCCGGGCAGCGCATTGCCGAGAACATGAGCAAGCGTCCGCCGGTGGAGGGGGTGGATGGTCTGATGGATCGCCCCTTCCAATCCCTCTCGGACAGCGAAAAGAAGTTATTGCAGCGCGAGGTCAAGCGCCTGGCCGCCGCGCTGAAAACCCGCATCGCGCTGCGACAAAAACATTCGCACACAGGCCAGCTGGATGCAAAGGCCACCATCCGTGCCAACCAGAAATATCATGGCGTGCCCATGGAGATCCGGCACCGCGACCGCGTGCGCAAGCCACGCATCGTGGTGATCTGTGATATCAGCACCTCCATGCGGTTCTGCTCGGAGCTGATGCTCAGCTTCCTGTACGCTCTGCAAGGCCAGGTCAGCAAGACCTTTACATTCGCCTTTATTGACCACCTTGAATCCATTTCAGAAGATTTCCGCGGTGTGGATGCCGACCAAGCCATTGCCCATGTGCTTCAGCGGATGCCGGGCGGTTATTACAGCACGGACCTGGGCTGGTCACTGAACGATTTTAACGATGAATATATGCACACGCTTAATGGGCAGACCACCCTGCTGATGGTAGGTGACGGTCGTAATAACTATAACGACCCGCGGCTCGATCTCTTCAGCCGGATGGCCCGCCGCGCATCCCGCACCATCTGGCTCAACCCCGAACCAGCCGCACTCTGGCAAGGCGACAGCGATATGTCAAAATACGCGCCGCTCTGCAACGAAGTCATGAAGGTCAGCAACCTGAAGGAGCTGGCTTCGGCTGTGGACCAACTGCTTTCCACCTGATGCAGCTCTTATTCGTCGCTTCAGATCACTTCAATATAAATGCGTTTGTTGATGGCACCCTTGCTCTTATAATCACTCACACGGACACGGCCGATCTCGCTGGTATTATGCACGTGCGTGCCCCCATCCGCCTGGAGATCCAGTCCCACGATCTCCACGGTGCGGACGAATTGGATCCCCTCCGGAAGCAAGTTGATCTTGGTGCGGACCAGGTCGGGGATTTGAAAAGCCTGCTCACGCGGCAATATCTGAACACGCAGGGGGCGCGCCC
>CAYMQX010000480.1:0-2236 GCA_964392495.1 uncultured Anaerolineaceae bacterium | reverse complement strand
GGTAGAGGAAGAAGCAAATGCAAGTGAGATCCTTGCACAGATTAAAATTGTTGGAGATATCCCGGGACACCTTTTCTGGCTGGACCACCAGTTGGGGAAGCGGGAATAATCCTCCATTCATTTTTATCGGAGATAGTGGTGATCGAATCCCAAAATTTTCAACCTGTTACTTATGCAGCCGCCAGATCTCTTGAAAATTGTTCATCATTACATAGATTATTAGGATGGAGACGAACATCAGACACAGAGGATAGAAATGAGCCGGGATGTTTTTTTTGCGGGCCTGCGAGCCCGGGACCCATGCCAGAGCAGTATTGCCAAACTGCATGCCCTCTTCGAAGCGGCCGGATTTGGTGATTGTATTGAGAAGGATGCGCCTACTGCTATAAAAATCCACTTTGGTGAACGGGGGAACGATGCCTATATCAATCCTGTCTTCGCTCGCCAGGTAGTAGACAAGATCCGGGAGCATGGAGGAAAACCATTTCTCACTGATTCCAATACCCTCTATCTGGGAAGCCGATCAAATTCCCTCGATCATATTATTACTGCCCTTGAGCATGGTTTTTCATATGCAACCGTGGCCGCACCTATTCTGATCGCCGATGGGATTACGGGAAAAAATTTCCGTGAAGTGAAAATCGCGAAACGCCACTTTAATCGGGTACTGGTATCAGGGGATATTGCTGATGTAACCTCCATGTTCGTCCTCTCTCACTTTAAAGGTCATGAGCCTGCGGGATTTGGGGGGGCTATCAAGAATCTTGCTATGGGATGTGCCCCGCCAGCCGGGAAACAGGAACAACATTCGGCAAAACCCATTGTTGCAGAAGAGCGATGCATCGGTTGCGCAAAATGCCTTGCCACATGCCCGTCTTCGGCTATCTGCCTGGTCGATGGAAAATCCGTGATCGATAAAGAGTCATGCATAGGTTGCTTCGAATGCATGTCAATCTGCCCCGAGCATGCAATCGATGTTGACTGGGAGACCGAGATCCCACAATTCATCGAGCGACTTGTGGAATATGCCTTTGGAACATCGATCGGAAAAAAGGTCGGATATTTTAATTTTCTGACCAATATAACCCCCGATTGCGATTGCTTGCCATGGAGTGACGCTCCTATTGTGCCGGATATTGGATTCCTTGCTTCGCGTGATCCGGTGGCAATTGATGCCGCAAGCTTTGATCTTGTCAACAAGCAGTCAGGGATCAGGGGTTCGGCGCTTGCTGCTAACCTTAATGAGGGAGAAGACAAGTTCCAGGGATTGAGAAAGAGAACGGATGCCTTCCGACAGATCCGTTATGCTGAAGAGATCGGGCTCGGGTCTGGTTCTTACCGACTGGTTGAACTCTATTGATCTCTCTTTTCTCAGAACGCTGATCTCTTTTTTTCCAGGGCAAACAACAGGGAGGGTACAATCACTAGTCAAAACAAAATAACTATATAGTGGAGGAAGGCAAGCGCTTATAACTGTTCAAGGGGGACATTAATGTTACGTTTGGGCAGACAGGATCCCAAACCTACTTCAATGCTGAATTTGAAATGAGCAAAAGGAGAGAAGAATGAACCTCAGACAGCCAAATGCCAATGAAGCGCTGGGCACAGTAAATCGTTCGCGCGATGTCGTCCCTATGTCCGGGATCTGTACACGTTGCCTTGATGGGTGCAAGGGAGGATGTGATATCTGGCTCTCTTCCTTCCGCGGGAGAGAAGTCCTTTATCCCGGACCCTTCGGTGAGATGACCGCCGGTGCGGACAAGAACTACCCGATCGATTATTCCCATTTGAACATCCAGGGATATGCCATGGGGGCAAAAGGACTCCCGGAAGGGACTGAGATTGGCCCCGATTCCGCGGTCTTCTATTCGGTAGATACCACCACTGAATATGGCTGGGACAAGAAGGTGAAGATGCGTTTACCTATCTTCACCGGAGCCCTTGGTTCAACAGATATCGCCCGCATCAACTGGGAACATTTTGCAATAGGAGCCGCCATATCAGGGATTACCATCGTATGCGGTGAAAATGTCTGTGGGGTGGATCCTGCCCTCGAGCTTGACAATAAGGGAAAAGTCAGGAAGTCGCCGGAGATGGACCGGCGTATTGAGATCTACAAAAAGTTCCATGAAGGCTACGGCGAGATGCTCGTCCAGATGAATGTTGAGGATACCCGCCTCGGCACTGCCGAGTACGTCTCCTCAAAGCATCACCTCGATACCATTGAACTCAAGTG
>CAYMQX010000479.1:0-2239 GCA_964392495.1 uncultured Anaerolineaceae bacterium | reverse complement strand
GGACGGAACCTCCACCTCGTGATCCTGAAAACCAGGACCCAGCCGCTGATTCTCCAAATATTCAGTTGTTAATGAGCGCGATTTTACCCGCGCCTCGGGCGGTCGTCAAGCAGACCCGGGTACTATTTGGCGAGCAACGGGAGCAGAAGTTGATACTTGTTGGGGAGTTGCGGTCCGGGTGACTTTCGGATAATATGCGTCAAACTATAACGGAGGTCCACGTGAAACCCACTTTATCGATGTCGGATTATCTGCAGGTGATCGGGACAGGGCTGGGTAATCTTGCGAAGGGGGGAAGTAGAAAAAAGGTGGTCATTGTAGGAGGGGGAATGGCAGGTTTGGCAGCCGGCCTGGAATTGAAGCAGGCTGGACACGACCCTGTAATCCTGGAGGCACAGAGGCGCCTGGGTGGGCGCATCTACACGCTGCGGGATCCTTTTATGGAAGGGCTGTATGCCGAGGTGGGTGCGATGCGCATCCCGCGCGCCCACGAGCTTACCCTGGCCTACATCAATAAGTTCGGGCTCAAGACCCATGATTTCACAATGGATAACCCGCGTGCCTACTATTTCATCGGAGGCAGAAAAGTCCGCATTGCGGAGGTGGATGCAGACCCCTCGCTCCTGGGGTTTGAGGTCGGGGAACATGAAATCGGGTTGACAGCCTCCAAACTGTGGATAAACAGCATCCAGCCTTTGATCGACAAGCTCCAGACCGGCGGCGAGGCTGCCTGGGAAGAACTCGTGCACCAGTATGACCAGTATTCCACGCGCGAATTCCTTGATCTGAATGGCTGGTCCGAAGGTGCGATCGAAATGTTCGGATTGATCGCAAACCAGGAGGCTGTGATGAACTCTTCCTTCCTGGAGTTGTTCAGGGAGGATGCGGGAAATTACTATACCAACATGCTGGAGATCGAAGGCGGTACTGACCGGCTGCCATATGCATTTCTTCCGGCGCTCCGGGAAAATATCCGCTTTGGAGCGAAGATGATCGCCATTGATCAGTCACCGGAGCAGGTAACGATCCATTATCAGACACCCGCAGGGAGGTTCCAGGAAAAGGGAGATTACGCCATTCTGACGGTCCCATTCCCGGTCCTCCGACATGTCGAGCTCCTCAAACCATTCTCGCGAGCCAAGGAACGCGCCATCCGCCAGCTCCATTATGACGCCTCGGCCAAGATCCTTTTTCAGTGCCGGCGGCGTTTCTGGGAGGATGACGAGGGCATCCATGGGGGAGGGACCATCACGGATCTGCCCATACGCAACCTGTATTACCCCGACCACGGGCGCGAGACAGGCCGTGGGGTGATCCTTGCAAGCTATACCTGGTCTGAGGATGCCCAGCGCTGGGGTTCGCTCTCAGCCAGGGATCGGATCGAACAAGCCCTGGAAGATGTGGCTGAGATCCATCCCCAGGTACTGAAGGAATTTGAGGTGGGGACATCCTGGATGTGGCACGATGATGAGTTTGCGGGGGGAGCGTTCGCCCTCTTCGACCCCGGTCAGCAGAGTCTGCTCTATGAGGAGATCATCCGGCCGGAGGGGCGCATCTATTTCGCGGGAGAGCACGCCTCGCTGCACCATGCCTGGATCCAGGGAGCGATCGAATCCGGGTTAAGAGCCGCCTTCGCCATCCACCAGGCCCCATGAAAAGAAAGGAGCGGAATACTGAATTCCGCCCCAGGTCCAATCGAAACAAAACACCCCGCAGATGCCGTGTGTTGCAAGGTTTTGGACCTGCTTTTGGCAGGTTGGGCTCCGCCCCGAAAACGCCGCCTTGGCTCAGGCCTATCGCGTTATTTCCGAAAGAAAAGAGCCCATCTAACAGGTGTTGGCCCAAAACGTGGCAGCAACATCACGAACACAGCAGGGTATGATTCTTATACCATAAAGGCAGGGGGATGGAAAGGGTGCATTAAATGCCATTGCCCAAGTTTTAATCATGTGCTACGCTTAACGGGCGGCGCGAGCCGATTTGGAGGAACCCATGGAAACCGTACCGGGAGTTGATGTATCGTATTGGAATGCAAGCGTCGACTGGTCCGAGGTCAGCGCGGCAGGCATGAAATTTGTGTTCGTCAAGGCCAGTGAGGGGGAGAGCTATGTGGATCCAACTTTCCGGAAGAACTGGGAAGGGACGAAAACAGCAGGTATGCTGCGCGGCGCCTATCACTTTTTCCGAAGTAATGCCGATCCCGGAACTCAGCCGCGAGATCGTTCGCGACCACCTGCAA
>CAYMQX010000478.1:0-2254 GCA_964392495.1 uncultured Anaerolineaceae bacterium | reverse complement strand
AACGCCTCCTGCACAACCAACGGCCTCGCCCCGGCGGTCAAGGTGGCGCATGACAACTTCACGATCCTGCGCGGCTTCATGACCACCATCCACGCCTACACCAACGACCAGAAGATCCTCGACATGCCGCACTCGGACCTGCGGCGGGCGCGCGCTGCCGCCATGAACATCATCCCCACCTCCACCGGCGCGGCCAAGGCCCTCAAGCTGGTCATCCCCGAGATGGCCGGCAGGCTGGACGGCTACGCCCTGCGCGTGCCCACCTCCACCGTCTCACTTATTGACCTGACGGTGGAATTCGAGAAGGCCGTCAGCACCGAGGAGCTGCGCCAGGCCTACCGCGAAGCCGCCAAGCAGGCTCACTGGAAGGGCATCCTGCAGGCCGTGGAGGAACCGCTGGTGAGCATTGACTACAAGGGCGACCCGCACTCCTCCTCCGTGGACCTGCCCATGACGCTGGTGCTGGGCAAGGAGAAGAACACCTTCGCCAAGATCGTGGCCTGGTACGACAACGAGTGGGGCTACTCGGTCCGCACCGCCGACCTGGCCGCCATGCTGGCGAAATCCCTCTAAACAGAACTGGATGCGCCCGGGTCACAAGCCTGGGCGCATTTTTTGGAGAAGCGACGATGGACAAGAAGACGGTCAGGGATATCGATCTGAAGGGCAAGCGCGTGCTGATGCGCGTGGACTTCAATGTGCCGATGGCGGAGGGCCGGGTGACGGATGACAAGCGCATCCGCGCCTCGCTGCCGACCATCCAGTATGTGCTCGACCAGGGCGCCGCGCTCATCCTGATGAGTCACCTCGGGCGGCCCAAGGGCGGGCCGGACCCGGAGTTCAGCCTGAAGCCCGCGGCAGAGGCCCTCTCCGCGCTGCTGGGGAGGCCGGTCCAGATGGCGCCGGACTGCGTGGGCGCGGAGGTCAAGCAGATGGCGGAGGCGCTGAGGCCCGGCGAGGTGCTGATGCTGGAGAACACGCGCTTCCATGCCGGCGAGGAGAAGAACGATCTGAACCTGGCGCGGCAGATGGCCGATCTGGGCGAGGTGTACGTCAACGACGCCTTCGGTTCGGCGCACCGCGCCCATGCCTCCACGGAGGGTGTGGCGCGCTTCCTCCCGGCGGTCTCGGGCTTCCTGATGGAACAGGAGCTGGAGTACCTGGGGCGGGCGGTCTCGAACCCGGAGCATCCCTACGTGGCGATCCTGGGCGGGGCCAAGATCAGCGACAAGATCCTGGTGGTCGAGACGCTGCTGAAGAAGTGCGACAAGCTCATCATCGGCGGCGGGATGGCGAACACCTTCCTGGCCGCGCAGGGCTGCAATATGCAGGACAGCCTGGTGGAGGCGGCCTCCATCGAGACGGCCAGGGGCATCCTCCAGCAGTCGGCGGGGAAGCTGGTGCTGCCGGTGGACGCGGTCATTGCGGACCGCTTCGAGGAGAACGCCGACAGCCAGGTGGTGGATGTGGACAAGATCCCGGCGGGCTGGCGGGCGTTGGATGTAGGCCCGAAGACGCTGGATCTGTATAAAGAGGCGCTGCAAGGCGCGAAGCTGATCGTGTGGAACGGGCCGGTGGGGGTCTTCGAAATGCCGAAGTTCGCGGCGGGGACCTTTGCCCTGGCGCACATGCTGGCGGATTCGGGCGCGACGACGGTGATCGGCGGCGGCGACAGCGCCAGCGCCGTCAAGAAGGCGGGCGTGGCGAAGCAGATGACGCACGTCTCGACGGGCGGCGGCGCCTCGCTGGAGTTCCTGGAGGGGAAGGAGCTTCCCGGCGTGGCGGCGCTGATGTCGAAGTAGGGATTTCCTCGCGCACAAGGTGTCGTTGTGAGGCCCGCGGCTCCCTGATGGGACCGGCGGGCCTTTTGTTGTGAGCTTCATTTGTGTTCATCGTGCGACTCGCGCTGAGCGAAGACAGCGAGGGCGCTGCGCGCCGCCTCTCCCCCTGTCCTGCCAGGAAAGGGGGCCGGGGGGATAGGTTCGCAGTATATCGTGTGGGGCTGCTTCGTCGGGAAGAGCGCCCTCCTCGCAGCGACATATTTTCCTCAGAGGCGCCGCCTCATTCGGCGAGCCCGGAGGGCTTTCCTGGGAACTGAGCAGGGGCTTCAGCCCCGGCGTCCGCGGGGGCGCTGCGCGCCGTCTCTCCCCCTGTCCTGCCAGGAAAGGGGGCCGGGGGGATAGGTCCGCAGTATTTCGCGTGGGGCTGCTTCGTCGGGAAGAGCGCCCTCCTCGCAGCGACATATTTTCCTCAG
>CAYMQX010000477.1:1560-2263 GCA_964392495.1 uncultured Anaerolineaceae bacterium | reverse complement strand
GGCATGAGCCGCTTTATCGAAAGGAATCGCAATGCCCGAAGGACATTCCCTCCCTCCCCACCGGATCGGTTTTGTCTCCACCCGCTTTAGCAGCACCGACGGCGTTTCGCTTGAAACCCGCAAGTGGGCCCAGGTGCTCACCGAAAAGGGACAGCAGCTTTTCTATTTCGCAGGCATTTCCGACCTGCCTGAATCTATCAGCTACGTGGTCCCGGAGGCGCATTTCAAATTCCCCGAGATCGAGGAGATCAGCCGGGTGGCCTATTCGACTCACATGCGGCCGCGGCAGGTCACCCAACGCATCCACGAGCTGCGCATACACTTAAAGCAGCACCTGTATGAGTTCATCAAAAAATTCGATATTGAGCTCCTGATCGTGGAAAATGCCCTGTCCATCCCGATGAACATCCCGCTTGGGCTGGCCCTCACGGAGGTAATCGCGGAGACGAACATCCCCACCATCGGCCATCACCACGATTTTTCCTGGGAACGGAAGCGCTTCCTTTCCAACTGCATCGGCGATTACCTGGAGATGGCCTTTCCGCCCAAACTTCCGAGCATTCATCACGTGGTTATCAACTCACTTGCCTCTGCCCAGTTGGGACGCAGGCGCGGTATCTCCACTCTCATCATCCCCAATGTGATGGATTTCGAGAACCCGCCCGTCCCGCCGGATGCCTACACCGAATCGCTTCGAGCGGAC
>CAYMQX010000477.1:447-1550 GCA_964392495.1 uncultured Anaerolineaceae bacterium | reverse complement strand
CCTACGCGCGTGGTGCGGCGGAAGGGGATCGAACATGCCGTGGAGTTGATCCAGCGGCTGAAGATCAAAGGGCGCCTGGTGATCTCGCACGCCGGGGGCGACGAGGGGGATGTGTACGAAGCACACGTGCGCAAGTTCGCCGAGATCCTGGACACCTCGGTCACCTTTGTCTCCGAACGCATCGGATTGGAGCGCGGTTCACTTCCGGATGGCCGTAAAATCTACTCCCTGGGCGATGTGTATCAGTGCGCCGACCTGGTCACTTATCCGTCGCTCACTGAAGGTTTCGGTAATGCCTTCCTGGAAGCCGTCTATTACCGCCGTCCCCTGCTTGTCAATAACTACACGATCTACTCCACCGATATCCGTCCACGCGGCTTCTGGGCGGTCGAATTCGATGGCTTTATCACCGACAGCACGGTCAATGAAACGCATCGGGTTCTCGAACAACCTGAGCTTTACAGCGATCAATTGGAAAAGAATTATCAATTGGCACGGAAGTTCTTTTCCTACTCTGTTCTGCGCCGCCAGCTGACCGCCCTGTTCTATGCCTGCTTCGGAGAGGATGGGCACATTTGAGGATCGTCCTTCTGCATCATTCCGCGCCTCCCATCGTTGGGGGAGTTGAGTCTGTGATCGGTCATCATGCCCGCCTGATGGCCGGGGCAGGACACGCGGTGAGCATTCTTGCCGCGCGCGGAGAGCGCATGGATACCCGTGTCCCATTCCTCCGCATCCCCCTGGTGGATTCGCTCCACCCCGAGATCCTGGTGTTCAAGGAAAGCCTGGATCGGGGCAGCGTGCCCCCTCAATTCCCCTCGCTCGTGGCACAGCTGGTGAAGATGCTTTCGGCAGTGCTCGGCGATGCCGACCGGGTGATCGCCCACAACGTCTGTTCGCTTAACAAGAATCTCGCGCTTACCGCAGCCCTTCACGAACTTTCCCGTTCACATACAGGGGGATGGCTGATCCTCTGGCACCACGACCTGGCTTGGACCACTCCTCGCTATCGCAATGAGCTGCATCCCGGCCATCCCTGGGACCTGCTGCGTACACCCTGGCCCAACGTCGTTCAGGTGACTATATCAGAATTCCGCCGGGCG
>CAYMQX010000477.1:0-437 GCA_964392495.1 uncultured Anaerolineaceae bacterium | reverse complement strand
GTTCCGAACGGGGTGGATCTTGATGATTTCCTAAAGCTGGACGAGCAGACGACCGCGTTGGACCGTGAGTTGGGTCTATCCAGGGCCTTTCCGCTCCTGCTGCTGCCGGTTCGCATCACACCGCGCAAGAATATCGAGATGGCATTGAACGTGACCTCCGCCCTGCGGGAAAAATACCCCGGGACAGCGCTGATCGTCACGGGGCCGCCCGGACCGCACAACCCCCAAAATGCCTCGTACCTTAAAAGGCTCAAGGATCTGCGGACCAAATTGGAGTTGGAACAGACGGTCCATTTCCTGGCTGAAGCCGCGGGAGGGCCGCTTCCCGAGACGGTCGTAGGCGATCTCTATCAGCTGGCCGATGCCCTCCTTTTGCCAAGCCGCGAGGAAGGCTTTGGGATCCCGGTTCTGGAAGCCGGTCTGGCCGGGCTGCCGGT
>CAYMQX010000476.1:0-2267 GCA_964392495.1 uncultured Anaerolineaceae bacterium | reverse complement strand
CTGCTTTGAGGGCTGCATCTCGACAAGATTCTTTCCCTAAAGTATCATAGACCCATCCGCTCCCAGGCGGGAACAGCAGGTCTTTGGAAGTTCGGAATAGAGTACGCAGCCGTTCGCTTCCCTGGCAGGGACCGGCGGCTTATCGTCTTAACCCCTTTATGGTTGCATGCTCAGCGCAGCGGCTGGATTGGGAAAGGCAGGAGGGCCTTCCGTCTATGTCTGAAACCAAGACGCCCACGGTGCTCATCATTGAGGACGACCGCGATGTTGCGGCTCTCTACCGCCACACCCTGGATATGGCCGGGTATCGCACCGCCATTGCCGTCAACGGCATTGCCGCCCTGGAAAACATCCACCAGAGCGCGCCGGATATTGTCCTGCTCGACCTCAGCCTGCCCGGCATTTCAGGCGTCGAAGTGTTCAAGGAGTTGAAGTCGGATGAGCGCCTGAGGAGCATCCGCGTGGTCGTCATTACCGGCTACTCGCAGATCGCCGGGAACCTGCCCGCCGAGCCGGACCTGATCCTGATGAAACCCGTCGGCCCGGAGCAGTTGACCGACCTGGTCTGGCGGCTGTTCGAGGATGACAAGAGCGTGGAGAAGCATCCCTTCAGCCGCAGCCCCTGGGATAAGACCACCGGCCTGTACAACCGCTCCTTTTTTCTCAACCGTTTGAAGACCGCACTGCAGAACTGCAAATCGGACCGGGAAAAACGCTTCGGCGTCCTGCTCGTCAGCCCGGACCATGAGATCCCGGCCCGCCTCGACAAGCGCCGGAAGGAAGCCCTGCTGCAGGAGATCGCCAACCCGATCAAGGGCAGCATCCGTCCCACCGATACCCTGGCGCGCTTCGATGGGGGCCATTTTTATATCCTGGTCGAGAATATCCCCATGCCGCAGATCCTCTCCATGATCGCGGGCCGCATCCAGATGTCGCTGGACCGGGACAGGAACCGCGACCTGCAATTCAAGATCGGGGCGGTCTTCTGTGATGAAGGCTATGAGGCCGCCGCCCGCATTATGCGCGACGTGCAGCGCGCCCGGACTCTGGTCGGTGCGGAAGGCTCCCTGCGCGTGCGCATCTTCGACCGCTCCGCCATCCAGGCCGCGGCCGCGGAGCCTGCTCCCACCCAGCCCGCCTGATCCGCCCCGGCTTCACCCCGGGGCATTTGCGTATATACTTGGGGCCATAAAAAAGGATGGAAAGCATGGAAACCTACCGACCCGTCATCCGCTGGTGGTCTTTCGTGAACCCCCGGCTGATTGCCCATTTCACCGAGAGCGTGGATGTCTATCCCGACCGCCTGGTCTTCAAGCGGGGGGTCTTCTCCCGGAGCGAGGTGGTCATCCCCTTCGCGCGCATCACGAACTACGCTCACCAGCAGTCCTTCATCGACAACATCTTTAATATCGGCAACTATAAGATCGAGACCGCCGGATCCTCCATTGCCCCCGAGCTGGCCCTCACCGGCTACTCCGACCGGTTCCGCGAGGTCCTCTCGCGCGCCCTGACCCGCTGAGACTCCGTGCCTTCCTTATTAATGGTGAACAACATGCAGGACCTGTCTGCCAGCGCCCGCAAGATCACGGCTGTGCTGTTCGCGCAGCAATCCCTCGCCTCGGCGGGGTTCATCGCCGCCGCCACGCTCAACGCCATCGTGGCCGCCGGGCTGACCTCCAAACCCGCCTATGCCGGTGTCCCCTCCGCCATGAACCTGCTGGCGGGGGCTTTCGCAGCCTTCGGCTGGGGCATTGTCTTCGAGGCGCTGGGACGCCGCAAGGGGCTGGTCGCCGGACTGGTGTTCGGCGTGCTGGGCTCGGGGCTGGCCTTTTATGCCATCGCGCTGCGCTCCTTCCCCCTGTTCCTGGTCGGCATGCTGCTGATGGGCACGGCCAACGCCGCCGTGATGCTGGGGCGCTTTGCGGCCGCCGAGGTGCATCCGCCCGCCGAGCGCGGCCGGGCCATCTCCAATGTGGTCATCGGCGGGACGGTGGGCGCGGTGATCGGCCCGCTCGTCACCGGCCCGGCAGGGCAGTTCTTCAAGCAGATCGCCGGGGATGAGCTGGCAGGCGCCTACGCAGTGAGCCTGCTGCTCTTCATCGTGGCCGCGATCACGGTCTGGTTCGGGCTGCGCCCCGACCCGCGCGAGCTGGGGCGCCTCGTCTCGGAGAAGTATCCCGTCGCGGGGGCGCAGGCCGGCGAGGTCCGCAGCCTCGGGCAGATCTTCCGCCAGCCCGCCGCCCAGGTGGCGCTGCTCGCCATGCTGC
>CAYMQX010000475.1:0-2271 GCA_964392495.1 uncultured Anaerolineaceae bacterium | reverse complement strand
AAAAATACGCACCATCGATAGGTGGCATCCACCCACCAGACGAAGCCGGCGCAGGCGCAAATCAACAGGAACACCGCCACACCAATCAGGATGGGTGTGAGATTGCGATAGGGCGGGGAAGCGGGCACGGGCTCCGGACCGGCGGGCGCCTGGCTTGGATAATTTTGGGCGGGGGGCGGGGAAGCCACCGGTGGGGCGGAGGGGGTCGCGGGGCGAACCGGGACGCGCGAGGAGACCACGGTGGCGCCGGGGTCGATACTGACCGCGTCGTACATCAGCACAATCTGCTCTCCAAAGGCGACCACATCCCCGGATTTCAACACATGCGGCCCGGCCAGGCGCTGGCCGTTGATGAAGGTGCCATTGGTGGACCCCAGGTCTTCGATCACATATTTGCCGCCCTGGAACGTCAGGCGGGCATGGCGGCGGGAGACTTCCGCATCGCTGATCGCCACGGAGTTGGAAGAATCTCGCCCGATCATAAGCTGGTCTCCCTCCAGAGGAAAGACCGCTCCCGGGGTGGGACCCGAGCGCATCACCAATTGATATTGACCCGGCATAATCTCCTCCAAAAAAGGTCATTCAAGAAACATGTACATTTTCTGAAAGTCCGCTGACTTACGGCGCATGGTGGCGGCCCTTCAACAGACTGAGTGTACAAGTATCACAACAAAAAGTCAACGTCAGGCGGCCTGGAAACCGAACTCCTTCGAAAAAGCGGCAATGACCGCTTCCTTCACCGCCTGCATGGGGGGGGCAGGCGTGAGCAGGTCTTCCAGCGAGACGACCGGCTCATCCTGCAAACCGCAGGCAATGATCCCATCCCAGCAGCTCATATCGGGGTTGACGTTCAAGGCAAAACCGTGGCGCGTAATGCCGCGCGCATCCACCTTGACACCAATGGCTGCGATCTTGGCCGGCTTTTTGCGATCCTGCGGTTTGCAGCGCGGGCAGCGCGAGTACAAATCTGCCTGGACCCATACACCGGTGAGGCCGGGGCGCTGCCCGGCAGCCAGGCCCAGGCGCGCCAGCGCCGCGATCAGCGTTTTTTCCAGCCTGCGAACATAGCCAACGTAATCCGCCTGAGGGATGCGACCTGAATCGGAAGAGTCCATACGCTGCACACCCAGCGGGATCAGGGGGTAACCCACCAACTGCCCCGGGCCGTGATAGGTAATGTCGCCTCCACGGTCCACCCAATAGGTGGCAATGCCGCGCTGGCGAAGCTGCTGCTCGTCCCATAAAAGGTTCTCCGGGTGACCGGAGCGGCCAAAGGTGTAGACGTGGGGATGCTCCATCAGAAGGAGGGCGGGGAACCGCAGTCCGGCAGCAATCTGTGCGGCGTAATCATCCTGCATCTGCCAGGCCCTGGCGTAATCCATCAACCCCAGGTCAATGATCTCAATATCCATCTTCCAGCGTCTTCCTTGAAAGCAGGTCCTCAGCCGAAAATACGGCGATACAGGTCGGATTCAAGCAGGCCGCGCGGATCACAGCGCTCCTTCAGCTTGCGGAAGCGCGCGAGCGTCTCTTCACCAAAGAAGGCCCGGGCCGTCCCGGCGGTGGTCTCACTGTTCTTGGCGAAATAGAAGCGCCCGCCGTGCGCCAGCACAATGCGGTCAAACTCCTGCAGTAATTCCGAAAGGTCGCGGCGCTTCCCGTCTGTGACCTTGAAATCCAGGGCCAGGGAGAAGCCGTCCACGGCGTGGGTGAGCAGGAAGGCATCCGGGCGGTGACGTTTGGTCACGCCGAGGTAAGGGGGCAGGCCGCGCCGGCGCGCCAGCGCGAGCATTTCCGTCCAGGCCTTGAGGGCCGTCTCTTTGGGCAGGAAGGATTGGTGCTGGATCAATCCGCCGCGCCCGTAGGACTTCTCCCACAGCGGGATGTAATCCAGCAGGAAGTGGAACGCCGCGTGGGATTGACGGAACACATGCGGGCGCAGGCTGGTGATGTACTTTCCGGTGTTGATCGCCCAGGCTCCCGGATTGTTAATGAAAGGCATCATAAAATAATGCAGCCAGCTCTTGGGCATGACCCCGAACAGACGGTCGGGGAGATGCTGGTTGGACAGCTGCATGTTCGCCGGGGCTTTGGAGTCCTCGCCCTCATGCAAATAGTTCGCGGCGTGGATCTGCCCGTGGCCGATGGTGATCGTATCCATCCAGCCAACTATGTAATCGTGATGCGGCGCGCCCTGTTCCAGTTGTTGAAGGTGCTCCGCGAGAGTGTGCGAGGGGTAGGCATGCACCTCAAGCAGGCCCGAGTGCATCT
>CAYMQX010000474.1:0-2291 GCA_964392495.1 uncultured Anaerolineaceae bacterium | reverse complement strand
CGATGCTGGGGGAAGCAGTGATGCCCTGTGCCACTTCGGCAGCCGTGCGAATTTGTCGAGTTCTCTCTTCCACCTTTTGTTCAAGGGCACGGTACAGACTGGACAATTCTTCGGCCATTTGATTGAATGAGTAAGAGAGAAGGCCGACCTCATCGCGGCTCCTCACTATTGCACGTTCATTCAGGTCGCCGTCCGCGAAGCGCCGTGTTATCTGCGTAAGCGAAATAACCGGGTTGATCAAGCGATTGATCGCAGCCCCGATTACCAGGGCCATGGCCAGCAGGGCGCCCAGCACCACGAGTATAGTAAAAGGAATAAGGGTGTTGATCTCCCCCAACACAACAGCTTCAGGGAGTTGAAGCACAACACCGGCTTCCAGTTCCGGAAGCCACTGAGCCTGAGCGATGACTTTCTGTCCATCCTGGAGGGTGAAATCCAGTGAAACAGGAGTTAACGCTGCATCAGGCTGCATCATCTCCGCAAAAGCAGACTTGATCGTGGAAGACTGATCGGTGGAAGCGGGAAGAATTCCAAGATCATTCGTATAGGGATTGGTTCCGATAAGGGTCCCATCGGAGGTAACAAAATAGGAATCGGCAAACGAATTGAGATCGATCAGAGGCTGGAGCAGGACAGCAAGACTCTGAGGTTCAGTAACGCCGACCAGAGATCCCAGATAGGAACCGCCCGAGCTGAAGTAGGGCTGGATGGTGAAGGCCGCGAGTTTTTGAGGGTAGAGTGGATTTACGTCAAAGATGGTGGCTGTAACAGGCCGACGCAAGGAAAGTTTTCTGTATAGGGATGTATCCAGCAGCGAGACACCCTCCCAGGTCTCATCGGTGGCGATCAGAATTTTTCCATTGGGGCGCATCAGAAAGAACTGGTTGAATGCCGGGTTCTCATCATTCATTACCAGGAGGTTGTAGTCGGCCAGCAATTCCCCCCGAATAGCATTAAAGGTAAAGCTCTGTCGATTGCTGTGAAGCGCCTGTTCTATAATCGATGTCAAATCACTGCGGTTGGTCAATCGCTCCAGACGAATGGCTTTGGTTTTGAAAAGAAGCACGACGTCCTTCAGTTGACTGCTGATAAGGGTTTGCATCTGGGTGACAGCCTGGTGACGAAGCAGGCCGCTGGAACGCAGATAAGCCGCAATCCCCATCGCCATGAGAGGGATGAAGGTCAATAGGATGAGCGTTTGAATCAGCGTGCGGCGGAGGCTCGCCTTGAATATTGGATTACCGGCTGGAGCAGCTGAAGTGTCGGCTGTAATGCCCATAGCCTAAGCGTATTCCCATACTGGATCGCCACTGAGGATACGACGTATCTGATCGGGGAACCGGTCAGGATCCAGTGGTTTTCCAAGAAAGCCATCGAATCCCGATGTGCGTGCCTTGTTCATCTGCTCGCGGCTGGCTTCCGCGGTTACGGCAACGATGGGAATTGCTTTCAATCTCTCGGATGCGCGGATTTTTCGCAGGGCTCCATACCCATCCTCGTAGGGAAGGCGGATATCCATAAGGATTAAGTCGAGGCGGGGAAGGGTATCGGCATACTCAACGACCTCATAACCAGAAGTTTTCCATTCGCAATGGATGCCCAGATAGCCAAGCATGCGCGCAATGAGTACGAAGTTGGAGACGTTGTCCTCCACGACCAGGACCGTTGTATCCTTTGGGATCGCAGGCTTGCGGATGGGCTGGGTGTCAGAGATCAGTGGTGCCGTGTTAGTCATGGACAGTCCTTATGAATCGTTCAATCTGCCTGGAAAGGTCATCAATATCAATCGGTTTTTGAATGTAGCCATCGCACCCGGCTTCAAGTGATTTCTCACGATCTCCGCGCATCACGTTGGCGGTTACTGCCACAATTGGGATATGAGTATGGGCCGGCATTGTGCGGATTCGGGCAGTAAGCGTATATCCGTCCATGTCAGGCATGTTAATGTCCATCAAGATAACATCCGGACTGCCAGACTCCAATGTGACGAGGGCTGCGGCTGCAGTGGGCGCCTCGAGGACTTTATAGCCCTCGGCTTCCAGTACGCGCCGGATCAGACTTCGATTGTCAGAATTGTCTTCAACGTACAGAATAGTTTTCATGTTTTGCTCTACTGCTCCGAGCCAGATTCTACTTGCGGCTGGGATTGGCTACATAACAGCAACCTTGCAAATCACCCAACAAAAAAGTCGAGGCCGAAATTGCCTCGACTTCAGTGAGCGGGTGATGGGACTCGAACCCACGATATCTTGCTTGGGAAGCAAGCGTTCTACCACTGAACTACACCCGCG
>CAYMQX010000473.1:0-2291 GCA_964392495.1 uncultured Anaerolineaceae bacterium | reverse complement strand
ATCGCCCTCTGCGGTTGGCAGTACTGAACGCCTGCGAGGGGGCGCGCGCCTCCATGGAAGACCAGTTCGCCGGCTCTGCCCAGAGTCTCATTCAGCAGGGCATCCCGGCGGTGATCGCCATGCAGTTCCGGATTACCGATCAGGCTTCCATCATGCTGGCGCATGAATTCTACGGAGCCCTGGCAGACGGCTACCCCGTCGATGCCGCGTTGACCGAGGCGCGCAAGGCAATCAAAATTGAGGGGAATGATCTCGAATGGGGCACACCAGTGCTTTATATGCGGACGCCGGATGGCCGACTCTTTGATATCCTGGGACAGCCTGCCGCGGTCCGGATCCACCCCTCACAGCCGGTCGAAGACATCGAAAAAACATATAAATTGGACCAACTTTACACGGAAGGCCTGGAGGCTTTTTATCTCGGCCAGTGGGAGTCCGCTGCGATAAGGTTCCAGGCGATCGTGGACTCCCGGCCCGATTACCGGGATGCCTCCGCAAAGCTTGAGACGATCCACCACAAGCTGGCGGTTCAGTCCCTTGAATCTCAAGCCAAAGAGGCCGAAGGATCTGCGAACTGGAGCCTTGCGGTGGAGGCCCTGGAGAACCTGGCTGCAAAAGAACCAGCATTCCCGGGGATCGCTGCACGAGTGGCGAATGCCCGCAGGCAATCTCAACTTGCGGAGATGCTGGACGAAGCCGAACATCTGGCCCAGGCAGAGAAATGGGAGGCTGTCATCAGCCTCCTGAACGAAATGGAAAAAATCGAACCCCGGTATCCTGATCCTGCCGGTCTGCGCTCCCGCGCGGGACAGGCCATCGCCAGGGGCAAGGCCGAGCGTGAACTTGAAAGCACCTACAACAGCGCCCTGCAAGCGTTGAATGCCGGGGACAGCCCGACCGCCCTGCGTGACTTGAGGCGCGTTCGCCAGCTCCAGCCCGGGTATCGCGAGACCGACCAACTTGTGAGTCGTCTTGAGGTGGATGCTAAAGCGAAATCCACTGCCAAAAAAGAGAAGCCTTTACATTCCAGAGTCGAACCAGCCCCCGCGCCATCTTCAGATGCCATGTTTCTTGAATGGGGTCCGCCTGTATTGTTCGGACTTTTTGGGGTGTTTAGTTCGCTGTTCACGATCATAAACATGGGCCTGGATCATAGTGGAATAGGATCCGAGGAGTCCCGGATCCTTCTGCACTGGATCCCGGCAAGTCTGCTGAGCGGATTTATCTTTCGCGGGTTCATCTCCCGGGCTGCAGTCCGGCTGGGCTTTTGGCAAAGCCTTCAAGTCGTGGGGACAACGCTGGTGGGAGGAACGGTGATAGGGGTGATCGCGGAAAAGACCTCACTCTCGACCTGGGGCTGGGCCTTCCTCTGGACGATATACGGCTGCATTTTTGGGGGAATCCTCGCCATGATCCTGCGCTCACTTGGCGAACTGGGGTCCCGTAAAAAATTTGGACTTGTCATCCTGGGCTGGGGGCTGGCGCAAGGAGCGGCAGCCCTGATCTCCACAGCAGTGGGATGGGGATTCTACGACCTCGTGGGGGAGGAATTTGCCTGGCGCAGCCAGGTGCCTCTTCTGCTGATGTTTTCCGCATTTATCGGAAGCTGGGTCACCCTTACGCAGCTGAAGGCCAACCAGGGGCGCACGGCGAATCGGGGAACCCTGCTCTCGGGCACCCTGGGTTTTGCCGTGGGGAACCTGCTCACAACGCTCGTCCCGGTCGAGGCTGTTTGGGGCCTGGCGGGAGGCAGTTCCCTTGCCTTCCCATCCCGGAAGGTCGTGAGATATTTGGTCCTGGGATCCACGGTCGGCCTCACCATGTGGCTGGGAAACGTGTTTGGCGATCAATCCTTATATTACATTACGGTCGGCGGTTTGGTCGGATTGATTCTCGGCCTGGATACACGCAGGACTTCGGGGGTATGGATCGGCGTACTGCTGGGGGTCACGGCTTTTGTATTTAGATTTGCGCTCAAGTCTGCATATTATGAATTTTATGACTCACTGCCCACGTGGCTGGAAAACCCCGTCCTGGCACTTTCCTCTGCAATCATGGGCGCGGTCCTGGCTGCCGGCTGGACTTACCTCAAAAGTCAACCATCCCCATCCTTCGATACCGGCGGATAACACCCCGGCCTACTGTTGGCGATAGGGGTCCAGCGCGTGCTGGAGGCCATCCCCCAGCAAATTCCAGCCGATGCCGAATAGAAGCACCGCGACCGTGGCGGGCAGATAGATCCACCAACTGTAAAGCAGATTCGCCCCCGGACCTATCACCCAGTTCCTGCC
>CAYMQX010000472.1:0-2309 GCA_964392495.1 uncultured Anaerolineaceae bacterium | reverse complement strand
TTTCAGGTTGATGCCGATTCTCTCCCGCAGGGCGAGGGCTTCTTCGTCAGCCACCGCAACCTGTATGTGGAGGCCCCGCCGGAACGGGTCTTTGCGACCATCGCACGCCTCGCCCGGGATCACGGGTGGCTCCACTCCCACGGGTTGTGGCGCTTCCGGGCGCGGCTGGAGGCTCTCTTCGCGGGCCGAAAGGGGGAGCGCACCGGCATCTACCGCGTGGAGGCCGAAGAGGCGCATAAGCGCCTGCTGCTGCACGGGGAAATGCAGTTCCCCGGCGAAGGCTGGGTGGAGTGGCGAGTCCAGCCGGAGGGGGAAGGCACGCGCCTCTCGCAGACGGGCTTCTTCGCGCCCCACGGGCTGCCGGGCTTCCTGTACTGGTACGCCTCGTACGCGGGGCATGTGCCGGCCTTCCGCGGGCTGCTGCGTGCCATGGCCAGGGAAGCGGTGGTTGATCCGAAAAGCGATTGAAAGCGCAACTACATTTCATCAATGTTATAATCGCCTCATAACCGAATAGACCGTAAGCGGCGAAGCCGGTGCGAATCCGGCGCTGTCCCGCAACTGTAAGTTCCACGGCCCGCTGGGCTGGAACAAGCCAGGTCGCCCGCCCCGGTCGGTTCTGCCACACTCTCGTGGAAAGGAGGTGGAGGACGGCCTGCACGCATGCCCACTCCCGCCTCCCCCTGTCACGTTGACAGGGGTTTTTCATTCCATCCAAAAGGAGCAAGAATGCCACGCAAAATCCTCATCCTCCTGCTCGCCCTCTCCCTTGGCCTCGTCCTGACGGGCTGCGCACAAGCGCCGCAGAACACGGCCCTTCCCGGCATCCTCGATGGCCTGGGCCGCTCGATCGTCCTGGACGGACCGGCGAAGCGGGTGGTCTCACTGGCGCCCTCAAATACTGAGATCCTCTTTGCGGTGGGTGCCGGCCCGCAGACGGTGGGCCGCGATGAGTTCTCCGATTACCCACCCGAGGCCAAGTCCCTCCCCAGCGTGGGCGGCTCGATGGGAGAATACAGCGCCGAGGCGATCGTGGCCCTCAAGCCTGATCTCGTGCTGGCCGCGGAGATCAACCCGCCTGAACTCGTCAAGCAGCTCGAAGACCTGGGGCTGACCGTCTTCTACCTGAAGAATCCGAAGACCCTGGAGGAGATGTACGGCAACCTGACGCTCGTTGCCGGACTGACCGGCCAGGATGCGGCCCCGTTGGTGGAGTCGCTGAAGGCACGCGTCCAAAAGGTGGACGACAGGATCGCGCCGCTCAGTTCGCGGCCCTCGGTCTTCTACGAGATCGACGGCACCGACCCCTCCAAGCCCTATACCTACGGGCCGGGCAGCTTTGGCGACCTGCTGATCGAGCGCGCCGGCGGTTACAACATCGCACACACGCTGAGCGACTCCTACCCGCAGATGAGCCTGGAGCAGATCGTGGTGGCGAACCCCTCCGTCATCCTGCTGGGCGACTCGATGTGGGGCACCACCGCTGAACAGGTCAAAGCCCGCCCCGGCTGGGAGTCGATCCAGGCGGTACAGTCCGGACAGATCCTGCCCATCGACGACAACCTGATCAGCCGCCCCGGACCGCGCCTTGTGGACGGCCTGGAGCAACTGGCTGAGCTGATCCGTCCGGGCATCCTGAAGTAGATGAAAGCCCTGCGGGACTACGCCTCACCGATCCTGCTGCTGGCGCTGGCAGTCCTGCTCAGCCTGGCGGTGGGTTCGGTGTTCCTCCCCCCGGCGGAGCTGTGGAGGGCGCTGCGCGGGGAGGGCGCCCCCACCACCCAGCAGATCCTGTGGGCCATCCGCCTGCCGCGCACCGTCCTGATCGCCCTGACGGGCGCGGCCCTCAGCGGCAGCGGCGCGGCCTATCAGGGCCTGTTCCGCAACCCGCTGGCGGACCCGTTCCTGATCGGCGTGGCCTCGGGGGCGGGGCTGGGAGCGGTGATCGCCATGAGCGTGAAGTGGCCCTATTCCTTCTGGGGCCTCATGGCCATCCCGCTGGCGAGCTTCCTCGGCGCACTGCTCACCGTCTTCGTGGTATACCGTCTGGCGCGCGTCGGGCATACCGTCCCGACCACCAACCTGATCCTGGCGGGTGTGGCCTTCTCCTCCTTCGCCACCTCGCTGACCTCCTTCCTGATGCTGCGCTCGACGGGCGAGGTGAGGCGGGCGTTGGGCTGGCTGCTGGGCGGCGCCAGCCAGGCGGGGTGGACGGCCATCCTGGCAATCCTCCCGTACCTGCTGATCGGCCTCGTCATCCTGCTGATGAGCGGGCACGCCCTCAACCTGCTCCAGTTCGGGGATGAGCA
>CAYMQX010000471.1:0-2322 GCA_964392495.1 uncultured Anaerolineaceae bacterium | reverse complement strand
GGCCATGAAGCGGGTACGCCCGCCTTTCATCACCGTGGTGACCGACATGGTCACCACCCATGCCCTCTGGTTCGACCGTCGCGCGGACCTGATCCTCGTGCCCACCGAGAGCGCCCGCGAGCGTGCCATTCATTACCACATGGACCCGGAACGGGTCCGCGTAGTGGGCCTACCGGTCGCTGACCGATACTGCAAGCCTTTGGCGGACCGGCGTCTGCTGCGCGACAGGCTCGGCTGGCCTTCCGACAAGCCTGTTGTACTGATGGTAGGAGGCGGGGAAGGGATGGGGCCCCTGGAGAAAATGGCCGTGGCGGTGGACGATTCCGGCCTGGATCTGGCCCTGGTCATCGTGGCCGGGCGCAACGAGGGGTTGAAAGCGGCATTGGAGGCACGCGCCTGGGAAAACCCTGTCTTCATCCACGGGTTCACGCACGAGATGCCTGATTTTATGCGGGCCGCCGATTTCATCGTCACCAAGGCCGGGCCGGGCACCATCTCAGAGGCCCTCAATGCACACCTGCCGATCATCCTCTACTCCAAGCTGCCCGGGCAGGAGGATGGCAATGTGAAATTCGTGGTCGAGGAGGGCGCCGGGGTCTGGGCCCCTTCGCCGCAGCTTGTGGTGCGTGCCCTCACACGCTGGATCAGCCGCCCGCGCGAGAAAGCCGGGGTGGTGGAAACATGCAGGAGACTGGCGCGTCCCGAGGCCGCCCGCCTGATCGCCCATTCCATCGCCGGGATGCTGGGCAGGAACGGCGACGGTCAGGACCTCTCCCTCACAGGGAACATTTAGGGTTCCAGTACAAGGTTATCGATCAGGCGGGTATTTCCGATGAACACAGCCAGGGAGAGCAGGGCTTTCCGGCGGATGATCTCCAGTTCTTCAAGCGTCTCATAATCCGCGCAGGAAACATATTGCACCCGGGCGCGCGGCTCGGCCCCCAACCTTTCCAGCATAATACGGCGCAGGGATTCCGCATTGCGCTCCCCGGCGTGGAATGCCCCCCCGGCGGAGCTCAGCGCCGAGGAAAGTACCAACGCAGCCTGGCGGTCGGTCCCCTCCAGGTATTTGTTCCGACTTGACATCGCCAACCCATCCGGTTCCCGCACCGTGGGACAGACGACGACCTCGATGGGATAGCTCAGGTCCCTGGTCATCCGCCGCAGGACCGCCGCCTGCTGGGCATCCTTCTGCCCGAAATAAGCTTTATCCGGCCGCACTGCGTTGAACAGCCTGGCAACGATGGTCGTCACACCGCGGAAATGTCCCGGCCTCAGCCCGCCCTCCAGGGGTCTGGTGAGGTCCTCCACCTCCACCCATGTCTGATAGCCCTCCGGATACATCTCTTCTGAAGCGGGTGTCCAGACCACATCCGGCTCCAGCGGCTTGAGAAGCGCCAAGTCCCGATCCAGGTCACGCGGGTACCTGGCGAGGTCCTCGTTGGGCCCGAACTGCGCCGGGTTGACAAAGATGCTCACCACCACATGATCGCATTCCCGGCTGGCGCGCTCCACCAACGAAAGGTGTCCCTGGTGCAGGTAGCCCATGGTCGGGACCAATCCCAGCACCCCACTGAAGGCCCGGCGGGCATCGTGGATTTCGTGTAAGCTACTCACTAGTTTCATAAAAAGCCTCTTTGCCAGCCGGGAAAGGTATGCTAGAATGATTTCCACCAACCAATCCCAGAGAAGGAGATAAACAAATGGCCTACGGATTCACAAACTCAAAGGGTGTGACCTATTATCTTCATACCAAGAAGAGCACCACCAAATCCGGCAAGACCCGCACCCTGTTCTATTTCTCCAAAGAGCAGAAGAGCGACACGTTGGACGCAGTTCCCGCCGGCTACAAGGTTGTCGAGATGAAGACCGGTCTCCCGGTCCTCAAGAAAGTATAATCCAGGCATCAACTCGCGGAAGGTCCAGCCGGTGGCTGGGCCTTCTTGATTTAAGGACAGCGCGGTTCGGGACGCGGAGCCTCATCTGGAAAGCCGAAGGCTTCCAGCACCGGGCGGCCTGCCCACTCTGCCGGAAGAGGCAGTCCCAGGGCCCAGGCAGCCGTGGCGGCCGTATCGGTGGTATTGATATGGCTGGCCAGTTGCGAATGCACGATCCCCGGTCCGTTCGCCACCCAGGGGATGGTCATATCCGCGGGGATATCGAATCCGTGTGTAGTGTTATGACCACCGTGGTCGGCGGTCACGATAACCAGGGTATTCGCCCGCATGTCTGCCGCATCCAGGGCCGCCAGCACCGCCCCCAGTGCATCATCCGTGCCGCGCAGTGCCAGCAGTTGCTGGAGGGACATCCACCCGTAGGCAT
>CAYMQX010000470.1:0-2327 GCA_964392495.1 uncultured Anaerolineaceae bacterium | reverse complement strand
GGACAGGGAATGTCCGGCGCTTTGCCCGGACATTCCCGCCGACGAAGCAGCCCCATACGAAATACTCGCTGGCCGGTGCCGGCTTCGCGAAGACCCTCGACAAGCGAGCGCCGGGACTCCCTACGATATAATACATCCCATGTTTGTAGATCAAGTGGAAATACGCGTACGCTCAGGGAAGGGCGGGGATGGCATGGTCCATTTCCGCCGTGAGAAATATGTGCCGCGCGGCGGCCCCGATGGCGGGGATGGAGGCAAGGGAGGGGATGTGGTCTTCGAGGTCAAGCCCACCCTGAACACGCTCTCGGCCTTCCGCCCGAATCAGAAGTTCGCCGCACAGGACGGGTTCAACGGGGGCGCCTCACAGATGACCGGGCACGGCGGCAGGGACCTTGTGATCGCTGTCCCTCCGGGCACGATCATCTTCGGATTCGACGAACTGGGCGCACCCTTTCTTCTGGGCGACCTGACCCATCCCGGGCAGCGCCTCACGGTATGCAAGGGTGGGCGCGGCGGACGCGGCAACCAGCATTTTGCCACCTCCCGCAACCAGGCGCCGCGCACCGCCGAACGCGGCGAGCCCTGGGAGGAGAAGCGCCTGCGCCTGGAGCTCAAGCTGATCGCCGATATCGGCCTGATCGGTGTGCCCAATGCCGGCAAGTCCACCATGCTCAGCGTGTTGACCAATGCGAGGCCAAAGATCGCGGCCTATCCCTTCACCACACTGGAGCCCAACCTGGGCGTGGCGCAGGTGGACGACGAGACCAGCCTGGTGATCGCGGATATCCCCGGCCTGATCGAAGGCGCCGCGCAGGGCGCAGGGCTCGGCCACGATTTCCTGCGCCACATCCAGCGCACGCGCGTCCTCATCCACCTGCTGGATGGGCTGGGCGCCGATCCCCTGGCCGACTTCAGCCAGATCAACTCCGAGCTGGCGCTCTTCGATCCCAACCTTGCCAGGAAGCCGCAGATCGTGGCGCTTAACAAGATCGACCAACCCGAGGTCCAGGCGCGCCTGAAGGAGATCAAGGCCGGGTTCAAGAAAAAGAAGATCGAACTGATGACGGTCTCGGCGCTGGCGCGCACCAATACGCGTGAGCTGCTGCTGAAGGCCGCAGAGAAGCTGGCCGAAACGCCCGCATTGGAGGAGGTGGAGCCGCAGCTTCCCGTCTACCGGCCCGAGGCGGACGTCAACCAGTTCACCATTACGCGCGAGGACGACGCCTCGTGGCGCATTTCGGGCGCGGCCATTGACCGCGCGGCCGCCATGACCTACTGGGAGCACGACGGCTCGGTGCGCCGCTTCCAGAGGCTGATGGAAAAGCTCGGCGTGGACGAAGCCCTGCGCAAGGCCGGAATCGAGGAGGGGGATACTGTCCATGTCGGGGATTTCGAATTGGAGTGGCAGGAGTAGCCGCGTGTACACTGCCGGTCGTGCTGCGGCTGATACATGATAGAATCTACATAAACAAGCCGACGGAGGGTTGGATGAGACGCAGAACATGCTTCCTCAGATACGCGGCCGTTTCGCTGCTGCTGGGCGCGGTCTTTTCGTCCTGCAGCTTCAGCGCCGTCAAGCCAACCCCCACCCCGGATGCACAGGGGACAGCTCTCGCCCAACAACTCCAACAGACCATGACCGCGCTGGCAGTGACCGTGCAGGCCTATTCAGCCCAGCAGACCCAGGCCGCGCTGCCGACCCATACTCCGACGGTCACCCCCACTGCCACAAAAACACCGGGTCCGCTGGTCATCCACGATGACTTCAGCGCCGATGTGGGGCGCTGGGCCGATTGCGGTCAGTGCCGGTTTTTGAACGGCATGATGGAAATGGGACCCTACCCAAGCAACATCAGCGCGGAGGGGTACATAACACTCTGCGCGGATTGCGGGGTTGTTCAGGATTACATGATGGGTGTGGATGTGGTCTATGTTGAAGGCGCCTCGGACCGCGGCTTTGGATTGGTCCTATACGAAGCCAATGGCGCGTTTGTCGATGTGGAGCTTACCACCTGGCAGGTGTACGGCGCCTGGTCGTACGACCCCGCCAGGACGACCGCCTGGGAGGCCTGGAACTCCCTCATCTCAGGAGGGTGGAAGCTCAGCGGATATCTGCATCCGGCGCAGCTCAGCAATCGCGTTGAGGTCGAAGTGAAGACTGCCAATGGCAGGCGCACCGCCGCGATACGCGTCAATGGGCAGTTGTTGAATACCGTCGAAATCCCTGCGCTGCCCAGCCGGGTGGGTCTGGTGGTTGGATTGCACAGCCTCGGCATCGGCTTCGATAATTTCGTTTTTGTGGGGGAACCCATAGACTAGCCGGGACG
>CAYMQX010000469.1:753-2339 GCA_964392495.1 uncultured Anaerolineaceae bacterium | reverse complement strand
GTCTTTTTTTTGATTGGCCGGTGAGATTGCCACGGTCTGAACGGCCCTGGACAAAGCCAGGCCTTGTGCCGCCCCCGCCATGTTCTCCTAGTGGTCGTGGCCGTGCTGGTGTACGTGCCCGTGCTCCAACTCTTCTTCGGTCGGCTTCCTCAGCCCCACCACCTTGACATTGAACTTGAGGGTCTTCCCCGCCAGCGGATGGTTGAAGTTCAGGCGCACCGACTCCTCGTCCACCTGCTCGATCCGCGCATAGCGCGACTCGCCCTCATCATCCCGCACGCTCAGTTCCATGCCCACTTCGATTTCCAGGTCGTTGGGAAATTCCTTGCGCGGCACATCCAGGAAATCCTCGGCATCGTATTCGCCATAGCCCTCGCCGGGCGTCACGGATACCTCTTTGCTCTCCCCGATCTCCATGCCCTGCATCTGGCCCTCCAGCCCGGAGATAATATTCTCGCGGCCCGCCAGGAACTCCAGCGGCTCATTGCCTTCCGAGCTGTCCATCACCTCGCCGTCCACCCACAGGGTGTACTCCATGGAAACAACCTGGCCGTCGCGCACGCCATTCTCTTTATTCATCGGCATCCTTTCTTCAAAATGGAAAACCCGCGTGCAGCGGGTTCAACCGGCGCCGCATCATGATCCTTGCCATGCATCGAACAGCCAAACCGCAAACCTGGCTGGCAGCAAGGCAAATCATGAGGCAGCGTTAAGGTGGCGAGGGTGGGATTTGGACCCACGACCAAGGGCTTATGAGTCCCCTGCTCTACCACTGAGCTACCTCGCCATGTTTTCCACCAACGACCCCGGAAAATATGGGGACCTGTCCTTTTTAGCGGGAGGATTTTATCATAACTTGGTGGTATGTCAAACCCGGCCCCGGCCTCTGAAACATTCCAGCATTATGAACCCGGGTGCATGGCGCCCACCGAAATGATCCGGGCGGCTCCTGCACACCAGGAAACATCGGATAAGACCCTCCGCCCGATTTGAGATATACTTTTCGAAATTTGGTGCCGGGCCGGAGCCCGGCATCGGCAGGAACAAATTCACCTCGGGTGTGCAGAAAACTGATATCCCATGCCTAATTCAGAGTGGCCTTATGCCCCGGTCTTTTTCCGGTTTTCGCTGTCAATATTGATCGGTCTTTTCATCGGCCTGGAGCGTGAACGCCGGGGCAAGGAATCCGGCGTTCGGACCTTCTCGCTTTCAGCCGTACTGGGCTGCCTTGGGGGTCTGTTGGGTGAGAACTATGCCCTGTTGGGTATTTTGCTGCTGGGCGTGCTGGTTGCGCTGTTGAATATTCAGACCATCCGCACAAAATCGGATACCGAGCTGACCACCTCCATTGCGCTTCTATTGACGGGTTTGATCGGGGTTCTGTGCGGGCTGGGACATATCTTCACGCCCGTTGCGGTTGGGATCGTCACCGTCGCCCTGCTGGCCTGGAAGCAGGACCTTTCCGGGTTTAGCATCAACCTGAGCGAGACCGAGCTCCGTTCCGCGATCCTTCTGGGGATTCTGGCCTTTGTGATCTATCCTGCGCTTCCAACCGGAAGCGTCGATCCGTGGAACATACTGGTCCC
>CAYMQX010000469.1:0-743 GCA_964392495.1 uncultured Anaerolineaceae bacterium | reverse complement strand
ATCGGTTTTGTCAACTATATCTTGTGGAAGATCTACGGCGCGCGCGGGATGGAGTTGACCAGTTTTCTGGCGGGTCTGGTGAACAGCAGCGTTGCGGTGAGCGAACTCAGCATCCGCGCCCGTGAGACGGAAGGCCAATTGAATGAAACCGCATCCCGCGGTATTGTATTGGCCACCGCAGCCATGATCCTGCGCAACAGCATCCTGCTTGTGATCCTTTCACGATCGACGTTCTACCTGGCCGCCATTCCCCTGGGCGCCATGTTCATCACCTGTGGAATAGCCATCCTGATCCTGCGATATCGACAGAAGAACGGCGGCGAGCACCCGGCGCCTGATCTGCGCCTGCAATCACCGTTTTCCCTGCCGGTCGCGCTGCGCTACGGCCTCATCTTTTTGATCCTGCAGATCGCCAGCGCAGCCGCACAGGATACACTGGGCCAGATGGGCGTTTACTTCACCAGCTTCTTTGGAGGCTTGTTCTCAAGTTCCAGCGCGGTGGCTGCGGTTGCCACGCTCCAGGTAAAGGGCGGTCTCACAGGACAGATCGCAGCCATCAGCGCCGTCATAGCCTCCGCCACCAGCGCGCTCGTCGGTCTGCCATTGATCGCCCGCGCCAGGGAACCGCGCCTGGTGGGGCAGGTCGGATGGATCCTGCTGGCGGTGGTCGCCATGGGAGGACTGGGGGTGTTTTTGCAGCAGATATTCCTGGGGCGTTGATCCGCTGTTTCGGAGGCATTTCC
>CAYMQX010000468.1:0-2361 GCA_964392495.1 uncultured Anaerolineaceae bacterium | reverse complement strand
GAACTGGCGCGCACCCTGAAAGCAGAAATGCTCCGTATCGTGATCGCCTACGATCCCATCCCTGCTTACCTTGGTGAACCCAACCTCCAACAGGCGATCGACGCACGTTTGCAGGAGGCCAATTCCATCCTGCAGAAAGCCGAGGAGGCTGTTGGGGAACAGAATATCAAGGTCCATACAGAGCTGATCGAGGGCTCGCCTGCGGCAGCCATCCTCGCCGTGGCCGAAACGCGCCAGAGCGATCTGATCATCATGGGCTCGCGCGGGCTGGGCCCCCTCACCGGGGCGCTGCTGGGAAGCACCAGCCAGAAAGTGATCTCACACGCCCCCTGTCCCGTCCTGATCGTCCGCTGAGGCCAGGGACTCGGCCCGGGCGAACTCACCGGGAGTATTGACATTCCAGAAGGCCCGTCCCGAGGGGTCCCAGCGCTGGAGTTCGGAGGCGGTCAGCAGGCGTACCTTCACCCCGGGCAGCCAGGCGATCGCCTTCCACTCGTCCAAGGCAATGGCCGCCTGGATCTCGGGGAGACAGGTGGAACGGCGATAGACTGCATGCAGCGGCTCCAGCCCGCCCTCCGTTCGGGCGATGACCACGTCCACGGCCTCCTGCTGCAAAAGCCGCGCGGACTGGCGCAGCAGCTCCGCACAGGCGAAGGGCATATCACAGGCCACCACGCCGGCAAAGGGCTGGCGGGCCGCGGAAAGGGCCGTCAGCAGGCCGCCCAGGGCGCCCCGACCCGGCTGCATGTCGGTGAACAGGGGCAGGCCTGTCCAGGCAAAAGCCTCCGGCTGGTTGGTGGTGATCAAGAGCTCATCCGCGGCGGGACGCACTCTTGCAATGACCCGCTCGATAAGCGGGCGCCCGAGGAAGGATCGCAGGGCCTTGTCTTCGCCCATCCGTGAGGACTGTCCGCCGGCCTGAATGACAACACTGAGCATGTCCATATTATGTCATGATTGTGATGGATCTTGAAAGGCGATCTGCATGAGCACGGTCGGCTCCGTCATTGATCGATTAACGGTGAAAGGGGAGATCGATGAAAAACTTCCAGATGGCTCGGTGCGCTGTTTTGCCTGCGGACACCGCTGCCTGATCCGCCCTGGCAAACGCGGCATTTGCCAGGTGCGTTTTAACGAAGGCGGTGAACTGAGCGTGCCCTGGGGTTATGTAGCCGCCCTGCAGAGCGACCCGATCGAGAAGAAACCCTTCTTCCACGTCTTCCCCGGCGAAAACGTGCTGACCTTCGGCATGTTGGGATGCGATTTCCATTGCGGTTACTGCCAGAACTGGCTCACCTCACAGGCCATGCGCGACCCGGCCTCGGAGGATTCGGTCCATTACATCCGCAGGATAACGCCGGAGGGGATGGTCCAGGCGGCCCGGCGCACAGGCGCCTCGTTGGTCGTCTCTTCATATAATGAACCCCTCATCACCAGCGAATGGGCGGCGGCGATCTTCAGGGAGGCCAAAACCGCAGGCCTCAAATGCGCCTACGTCTCAAACGGGAACAACACACCCGAGGTAATGGAGTATCTGCGCCCTTACCTGGATGCCTATAAAGTAGACCTGAAGTGCATGCAGGACAAGAACTACCGCAAGCTGGGCGGGGTGCTTCAGAACACCCTGGATGGTATCCAGCGGGCGCACGATATGGGGCTGTGGGTGGAGGTCGTCACACTGACCATCCCGGGGTTTAATGACTCCAGCGAGGAATTATGGGAGGCGGCGCGTTTCATCGCGGGGGTCTCACGGGATATCCCCTGGCACGTCACGGGCTTCCACCCCGATTACAAGATGACCGATCATGACCGGACCGGGGCAGACACACTGCTGCGCGCTGCCGAGATCGGACGCGAGGCCGGACTGCACTTTGTTTACGCGGGCAACCTGCCGGGACGCGTACAGGAATACGAGGATACCTTCTGCCCCAATTGCAATCTGCCGCTGATCGAGCGCCAGGGTTATGTCATCACGGGCTACCACATCACAGGCCGGGGTACCTGTCCACGCTGCGGGAAGCGCATCCCGGGGTTGTGGCCGGAAGACCCATCCAGTGTGCACCTGAACGGATTTGGTCTCCCGCTTCCGGTCTATTGACCGAATCTGCTGTATAATTTATTGACTGCGTCATCGCAGCAATTACGGAGGATGCCCGCTATCATCAGCGTGCACGGAGATCCGTCTTTAAGAGGAGGTGTCGCCCGGCAAAGTTCCGACAAGCTGTCTTTCCCCTGTCCGTTCGTATCGATCAAACCCAATCTCCGGAGGAGAAACTGTGAAACGCCAATTTTCTGTTCTATTTTCGCTGCTGATCCTGGCCAGCATCGGGCTCATCGCCTTTCCCGAACCACGCGCCCAGC
>CAYMQX010000467.1:0-2373 GCA_964392495.1 uncultured Anaerolineaceae bacterium | reverse complement strand
GTCGCCCGCGGGTCGACGTCGTAGAGCCGCAATTCGCGGACGCCCAGCAGGTCGAAGAGGCGGTCGAACTGGGCCTGCCAGGCGGAGGCGAGGTCTTCAAGGACGGCCGCAGGAAGGGCGTAGGATTTGGCCTTGAAGGGGCCGACGGCGTTCTTGCGGGACTTGTAGAAGAACTGCTCGTCGGTCATACCCTGCTTGCGCTCGCCGGCGGCGTTGACCTTCAGCCATTCGTAGATCTCATTACGCAGTTCGGCGGGGATGCGGTCGTAGAACATGTTCATAAAGTTGGTGGCGAGGTGGACCTCGATGGCCTCGTTGATGACGAACTGATTGAAGTTTTCCTCAGGCAGAGTGGAGGCGCCATGCTGGACGGTGCCGCCCAACTGGTACTCACGCCGGGCGATGCGGCTCAGTTCGCGCAGGGTGTCGAAGTCGAGGTTGACCTTAGCGATGGTGCCATCAGGGAGGACGGTACCGCCGTGGGAGGTGCCGGTCTGGATGCTGATCTTGCTGAGGCCGGGCAGGCCGGGGGTGAGACGGGCCAGTTCGGCGTTGTAACCGTCCATGTAGGCGCGCAGTTCGGCCTCGTTGGAGTTGTGGCCGCCGACTTCGCCGATCTCACCGCCGATGGAGATGGTGATGCCCTCCGGTTCGACGGAGCGCACGTGCGCGCCCAACTGCGCGGAGAGTTGTACGTTGAGGGTCTGCTGTTCGGGGACAGTGGGCTTTTCGATATCCACGAGGGTGGAGGTGTCGATGTCGATGTTGTAGAAGCCCGCGCCGACGGCCTCAGTGACAAGGTCGCGCACGGCGCCGAGCTCGGTATCGGGGTCGCTCTTGTAGCGCTTGGCTGAGACCTGGAAGTGATCGCCCTGGAGGAAGACCGGGCCGCGGAAGCCCTCGGCGATGGCAGCAGCCAGGATGTTGGTGGCGTATTCGGCAGGGCGCTGAGCGGTGTAGCCGATCTCGGAGCGGGCGATCTCGAAGATGAAGGCCCCGGCGTTGATCTTGTTGGCAGCGCGGAACATGGTGCGGGCAGCGTGGAAGGAGAGGGCACGAAGGTTGAAGGCCGGCGTGCACCAGGTCATGGGGGCTTCGCCACGGCCACGGGCGAGATAGAGCTCGTGGATGGAGGCAGGGATGATACCCAGCTCCAGGGCCGCGCAGCGGATGAGATAGCGCGCCCAGCCCACGAGGTCGCCGGTGCCGAGGGCGGAGGCCTCCACCAGCTTTTGAATGTTGGCGATCAGCTTTTGCTCATCGAGCACCTTCACGTGCGTCCCCTCCACGCTGAGGCTGTGTTCGATCGATTCAAGAAGGTCGTGCAGTTCCCTGGTCATGGCATCACTCCCGTGATTTGAGATCGAGTATGTATGGGTCGATTATAACGGAATTAGCCACATCTCCCATCAATACCATGCGGCGAAGGGGATAATATTTATGGAAAGCCGCTTCCAAAGCGACCCGGGAGGTTGGAACGATGCCGGGGGATCTGCGGAGGATTATGCGAAGAATTAGGCGTAGATTTTGGGAAGCATGCAAAAAACCAATCGACATCCCTGGTGATGCTGCGACAGATGAAGCAGAGGGGCGCGGAAGATTATGCGAACAATTACGTGTAGATTTTGGAAGACATGCAAAAAACGAATGGACGCTCCCGATGGTGCTGCGGCGTAATAGGGAGCGGCGGATGAAGCGAAGGAGCGCGGATGCCTCGGCCTGGAGAAGCTGGAGGCTGTGCCGACGGAAATTCATGAGGCGCCGGTGATCCTTAAGCAGGGAAAGAATCCGGCAGGAGAACTTCAATATCAACGGGGACCTCTGTTTCAGAGGGTAACAGGGGAAGAGTCCGGCAAAACAGCGGAGGAGGCTGGTGTGGATTGCAGAGTAGCGGGACGGGCCGTGGGAGCGGGCGTTCCGGTTGCCGGGCTGGATGCCGCTGCGGCGGGTTGAGTTGAATGCCAAAAGACCCTCCGAGGTGAGAGGCAGATGGGGCGATTATAGAACATAATTTCTAATTAAGCAAGGGCAAGTTTTTCGGGGAGGCGCGAGGGAGGCGGGTTCAGCGGGAGGGGGTTCGAGGAGGGTGGACTACGGACCTATCCCCCCGGCCCCCTTTCCTGGGAGGAAAGGGGGAGAGGCTTTGCTCATGCTTCGTTCAGCGCGAGGGAGGCGGGTTCAGCGGGAGGGGGTTCGAGGAGGGTGGACTACGGACCTATCCCCCCGGCCCCCTTTCCTGGGAGGAAAGGGGGAGAGGCTTTGCTCATGCTTCGTTCAGCGCGAGGGAGGCGGGTTCAGCGGGAGGGGGTTCGAGGAGGGTGGACTACGGACCTATCCCCCCGGCCCCCTTTCCTGGGAGGAAAGGGGGAGAGG
>CAYMQX010000466.1:0-2390 GCA_964392495.1 uncultured Anaerolineaceae bacterium | reverse complement strand
ACTGTTTCAGGAAGCGGTAATCCACACCCTCCATCTGCTCGATGTGATGAAAGAAGGTCATGCTGTTGGTGTAAGACAGCCCGATGACCATGATCTTTCCATCCAAGTCGCGCAGTTTGCCGAAGACCGAGCCGCGCTCGTAGCTGCTCTTGTAGCGCAGGGCTCCCAGCATTTCAGCATGCTTTCCGAGGATGGCGAAGGAGTAGATGGGATGGAAGACTCTCTTCGCGCGCGGGTCCTTGCGGACCAGCTCCGTCAGCACACCCATCTGGGAGGGGGTGGAACGCACATCCCAGGGCATACCCTTGTTGAAGTCGAAGTTGAAGGTCGGCATGATGAGCGTGCCTTCGGGACCCAGAGCGGCCTCCAGGGCATCCACCACGGTCTGCGGGCCGCCTTCCACAGGGCCAAAGGACTTGTAGGAACTGTGGACGAGCAGGACATCCCCCTGGACCACTCCGAGGGCATGGAAGCCGGCGACCAGATCATCAAATGTGGGCATGGAACCTCCAGTCGAAACTTAAGGGCGGCCCTTGAGGGCCAGGACAGAATCATAGGTCTGCATCAATACCGCCGCGTTCTTCTTCCAATCGGCGCGGGCCTCGGCATCGAGGCGGGCGCGGCGGCCCATCTCGGGGAGCATCTGCCGGTTCTCACAGGCCTTCAGGATCTTCGCAGCCAGGTCGCCGGCATCGCCATCCCTGAAGAGCCAGCCGTTCTCTCCCTCCCGGACCCACTCGCGGTTGCCGGGGATATCGGAGACCAGCACGGGCAGGCCGCAGGCCAGCGCCTCCATCAGTGAGACCGAGGAACCGTCCACATGGGAGGCCGAGAGATACAGATCAGCCCGATGATACCAGCCGGGGAGTTCGCGCTGCGGTACGGTGCCTCCGAAATAGACCCGCTCCAGCAGGCCCGCATTGAGGAGCATCCGGCGAAGGTCGGCGGCCTGCGAACCTCCCCCGAGCAGGATCAACCCCAACCCGGGATGGGTGGGGGCCAGTTGTGCAAAGGCGCGCACGACCACATCCACGCCGTAAAGCGGCTCCCAGGTACGGCTGCAGAACAGGGTGAAGGTCCCCTCATTCCGGTCAGATGGCATAGGCGAAAAACGCACCAGGTCCACACCCCAGGGGAAGACTGTTACCTTTCGCGGATCCATGCCGTACTCAATGGCCGCGGCGCGGGAGACCTGCGCGTCCGAGACGAACCAATCGCAGCGTTTCAAGGTATGGCGCGTGACCCAACTCCACCAACGGCTGCGGCCGGCATCCTGCACCAGGTCATAACCCCAGGACATGCCGAGCAGCGGGTGGGAGCCCGCCAAGGCGGCAATGAACGCGCAGGTCTGGATCGGGCCGGCGTGGACAATATCGGGGCGGAGTTCCCGCAGAATGCGCCGGAGGGCAAAGGCCAGCCGGGGGGCGTCCGCCCAGCGGAACGCGGCACCGGCCCCCTCCCATTGGATCTGCAGCACCCCGGCAGGGATGGGGCGGTCCTCCGATTGAGGCGCCGCGGGCTCCAGGCGCAGGTACGCGGCCTGATGTCCGGCCTCCGTGATGGCGGTGAGGAAGCGGTGGTCATGAGGCGTATATGACCGGGAAAAATACAGGACCTTCATGCGAGGGAAGTTCAAGCTCCGAGGTCGGTCCAGCGCAGCTCGCGGCCCAGGGGCAGGTCGGTGAGGGCGCGCGTGCCGATCACGCTTCCGATCTCATCCGGCTTAATGGCCCCGGGCGTGGCCGGCCGCAGCACGTCGATCATCGCACGGGTAAAGACCTCGCCCGCCCGAATGTCACGCGCGGCGCGCAGACAGCGGCGCTGCACAACCGCGGTCTGCTGCTCGTTCTCCGCGATGACCTTGTCGGGGCTGCCCAGGGCGCGCTCCAGCAGGCGGGTCTCCTCCACCATGCGGGCCCAATTCTCCGGGTTCATGGCGAACTTGTGGTCAGGACCTTCGCGGTCGTTGCTATCGGTGAAGTGCCTCTCGATGACGCGCGCGCCGAGGGTTACCGCGCCCAGCACAGGCGCCAGCGCATGCGTATGGTCGGAGAGGCCAAGCACCACTTCCGGGAACATGATGGCATAGGTCTTCAGTACATTCAGGTTCAGGTGGTCGTAATTCCCAGGGTCAGCTGTGTAATTGGTGTTGCACTGCATGAGGACAAGCTGTTTGTTGATTTTGAGGATGGCATGTACGGCACGCTGCACCTCCCCGATGGTGGAGGCGCCGGTGGCAACAAAGAAGGGTTTGCCTTTGGAGGCCATGCGCTCCAGCGCCTCGATCCAATCGATCTCGCCCGAACCGGCCTTGTACACGCCCACATAGGGATCGAGGAAGTCTATCGCTCCAAAGTCGTAGGGCGAGGAGAAGTAATCGATCCCGGCCT
>CAYMQX010000465.1:0-2391 GCA_964392495.1 uncultured Anaerolineaceae bacterium | reverse complement strand
GTAACCCACAGAATAAGCATACCTGCAAGAACTCCGGAATAGACCATGAAGGGCATCGGCTCACGTTTGGTATCCTTTTGGATCAGGCGGCCAATCTCGTAGACGACCTCGAAGATGGCTCCTGTTCCGATCCCAAAGAAGAGAGTTGCCAGGGCGGGGGAAGGAAGGAAACCTCCGATCCAGGCTCCCAGGACAGCCGGGATACCTCCTATGAGCCCCAACAGTCCGAGTTGCCCAAGTCGGGGCTTTTCGTGCAGGAGCGGGGCAATGATACCTAAGCCTTCGGTGATGTTCTGGATAATAAAGCCCACTACAAGAAAAGTACTTAATGCAATCTCGCCTATGTTGTAGGCGGCACCAATTGCCAATCCTTCGCCGAGGTTGTGAGATCCTATCCCTGCCGCAATCATAAATGCAACCGAAGATCGCTGATCGGCTTCGCTGGTCCTATGGACCGACTGCCGGCGAGAGAGCGCATCCAGAAGAAGAAAAATGGCAACTGCACCGATCCCCATCAGGCCTATTCCCTGGAACGGGCCTGGAACGGCGGCTGCCTTTTCCAGTCCCTCTGCAAGCGTGTCGAACCCAAGGAATATAAGCAAGCCGACGGTAATCGCCATCAGGAAAGTCATCCATTTTCGGCCGAGTCTGCGCAGGGCTGACAGCCAGAATATCCCCAGAAAAACCGGAATCACGCCAACATAAATGCCAATCAAAGTGAATTTCCAGAATGCCTCTGATGTGGGCGTGGGGGTGCTGAAGGCAACGGGTATATCAAACGAAAAGGATATTGCATTTGAAGTAAAGATGACCACGCGATAGGCCTCTCCGAGGGACCAGGGATAAGCCAGTAAAATCTCCCCCGGTTCGAGGCGATCGAGTTCCCTGTCGGGGTTCACTGAAAATGGCCAAAGGGCATCGTTGACGATCACTTGGGCGACACTCAGAGGTTCAGCCCCAGTGTTGCGGACCTGGATCTGTATCTCTCCGGCAGAAAGAGAATATCGCTCAATGGAGAGCGACTCAATGGGCGCGGTGCTCTCCAGTTGCATTCCGCCCCTGCCCAGGAACAAGGCAATTACTCCGACGAGAAGAACAAGTGGCAGGAGTACCAGTCCCAAGGTTTGGAATCCAAGGTCTCTCGACCCTGGTGAAGGGAGATTTTCAGTCATGGAGACTCCTAAGGTAGTACCTCAAACATGCCATTCCAGCCCAGCTCAGCAAACTCCGTGACATGCGCATGGAACATGTACATACCAGGGAATTTGTAGCTGAATTCCAGGATGCCGCGCTGTGCCTGTCCCTGGATAATCGTATCGGTGAATTCTGAAGGCGAAAGGCTTGTCCCCGTGGGGAAGTAGTTGAAAAAGCTGGCATGAAGATGAAAGGAATTAACCAGATCGAATTCCAGAATATTCACCAAGTAGATTCGTATCTTCTCGTTCACCTGTATTTGAATGGGGTTGTTTTGGTAGTAGAAGGGGATGGCGTTGACTGCATAAAAATCATTGACATCATCGAAGTCCACATCAAACCCACTCATTACCATTACCATTTCTCGATCCACATGAGGGCGGCCTCCTGGGGGGTCGATGATGAAGGCACCATATAAGCCCTTTGCGATGTGACGGGCGAGGGGAAAAGCATGGCAGTGATAAAGGTGCAAACCAAAAGGTTCGGCATCGAATTCGTAAATAAATTCCGCTCCCGGCTCGGGGACTCCTCCCGAACCAGGGACGCCATCCATGCCGGCGGGGTGAAACCCGTGGAAATGCATTGAGTGCGGATGATTGCTTCCGTTAATGAAATGAATTCTGATCCGATCACCCTGGTTGGCACGAATGGTCGGCCCAGGGATGCGGCCATTGTAGGTCCAGGCAGGAAAGCGTATTCCAGGCACGATTTCGATTTCTTTATTAATGACCACCACCTCGTACTCCCTGAGGATCTGCCCTGAGGAGAGTGTTGAAACCTTTCCATAATCAAAATCGGTAAGAACAGACATTGGATCAAAACCATTTTGGGCGTGATCCACTTCGCCAGCCCCTGGGATCTCCCCGTGCACATGCGGGGAGGGTGGTTGCTGATGGTGGGAGGAATGATCAGAGGTACGAAGGCCATCGATCTCTCGAAGTGCCGTTGCTCCTCCGGCGGTAAAGATCCCCAGGCCGCCCAATTTCAATAAATCTCTACGGCTAAATCGCTGAAACATAGAGGTCTCCATCAATCTGCAGAACGTAATACATATAGACAAATTCCATAATTAGGCTAGACTAAATTATTATATGCTGAACTTCAATTCTGTCAAGATATTGGGGATTGACTTTTTCAAAGAGGGATGTAGAATAGATTTGTAAGTACAATGAATTTACAAAGTTATTAATCTCCAAC
>CAYMQX010000464.1:0-2403 GCA_964392495.1 uncultured Anaerolineaceae bacterium | reverse complement strand
CGGTGGGAGGCGTGCAGACGGGCTACTCGGAGATCACCGGGCTGCAGGCCAGCCGGCTGGCGAGCACCTACTGGTTCCCCTGGTACAACAACTTCAACTTCGACACCCAACTCAGGATCTCGGCGCCATAAACAGATATAATTAATCCATCAAGGGCTGTGAATCCACGCTCACATGAGCGGACCGTTGGAGGTGAGGAATAAGTGCATCGACCTAAACTTTTACAACCCGCCAGATCTGGTGGAGGCATCACGATCGGAGCAGATCGAAAGATCGCAATGGTGTTTCGATGTTTTTTGCGGAATTTCCAATGGGTCGGGTCTGTAAACCAGTAAAAAAACCCTGCAGGCGGGGGCAGGGTTTGAAAAAGGAATACCAATTCATTTGTACAATCCTGGATCAGGAGAGGAAACAAAAAAATGTCCCGGATAACATGGTCGGTTATTTCTTCGAAGTTTTTCAGTGTCCTGGGGGTGTGTACCTTCCTTTTTGCGGGATTTGCAGTCCCGGGTTCCGGCTCCTCAAGGGCCATGGCCGCCGGCCTCTCCTATTATTACTATGTGGAAGGCCAGCGCGTTTCTCTGACTCCCTCTTTGACCCATGTCTCGGTCAGGTTTTCCAGCGCCGATCCCCGGCAGCAGGCCGAGGCGCTCTCCGATTTCGGGGCCTATCTTGCGCCTCTGGATCAGGCGCAGCAGATTCCGCTTCCCCGGCTGACCCTCCTGCCCCTCAAATCTGTCCAGAATCCGTCGACGCTCAAAAGCAGCATGGAATCCATGAATGCCGCTTCGGCAGGGGCTTTACATGTTGATCCCGTGTTCCAGACGCCGGAGGGGGAAATGGCGCTGTCAGATGAATTCATTGCCGGTTTCGACACCGGTCTGAGCCGGCCAGAGATCGATGAGATCAATGACAGATGGGATGTGGAGATCGTGGGACCGGTCCTGGGGCAGGAAAACACCTTTGTCCTCCGGCCGTTATCGGGGGTGGGCCCGGATGTATTGACCCTGGCCAATGCCTTTCAGGAGACAGGCACTGCCGTGCATGCGGCGCCCAATTTCATCCGCCTGATGACGGTCGAACCGGGGATGGATGGCTCCAAACCTCAGCCGCCGGAGGGGATCGGACCTTTTGCGACGGTCAATGACCCGCTGTACTACGATCAATATTCTCTCCATAATACCGGCTATTACGGCAACCCTGCGGATGTTGACATTGATGCAGCCGAAGCCTGGGATGTGAGCACCGGAAGCGCCTCCGTGATTATCGCGGTGATCGATGAGGGGGTCGATCTGACTCACGAGGACCTGGCCTCCAAGCTTGTCCCGGGCTTCGATGCGACCGGTCTGGGCAGCGGCGGAGCGCCGAGCGGGAATGATTCGCATGGCACGCTGGTAGCCGGGCTGGCGGCCGCCGCAACCAATAATGGGCTGGGTGTGGCCGGAGTCTGTCAGGGCTGCAAGATCATGCCGATCCGCATCGCCTATTCCTCCGGGGGAAGTTGGGTGACCACCGATGCCAAGATCGCAAATGGGATTACCTGGGCGTACCAGCATGGGGCTTCCATCCTGAACAACAGTTGGGGAGGAGGGTCGCCCTCTACAGCCATTAATACTGCGATCTCCAATGCCCGGACTTATGGCCGGGGGGGGTTGGGGGCCGTTGTGATCTTTGCGGCAGGAAACTCCGGGCTTTCCTCGGTTTCCTATCCCGCGTATCTCGACACGGTGATCGCCGTCGGCGCTTCGAACATGTGCGACCAGCGCAAGACCGCAACCTATGATTCCTGCAATGGCTACGAGTCGAATTGGGGCAGCAATTATGGGACCGCCCTGGATGTCTCCGCGCCGGGCGTTTGGTTGGATTCGACTGATATTATGGGCAGCGCGGGAAGCTCCTCCGGCAATTATTACGGGTACATGAATGGAACCTCGGGAGCCACGCCCATTGTCTCGGGGGTCGCAGGGTTGATCCTTTCCGTCTATCCGGGTTTCACTGCTGCTGAAGTCCAGGCCATTCTGCAGGCGACCGCCGATGATGTGAATGGGGGCGGCTGGGATATGGAGATGGGTTACGGACGGGTCAATGCAAACCTGGCGGTCCAGTATGCGAATTCGATCCCCGTGGTGATAAATGTCGGTGGGGTCCAGAAGGGAGCCTATACGCTTTCACCCTCATTGGAACTGCGTGACAGCTATGCCTCGCTCAATAATGGGCCCGCAGCAGTGAACAGCACCAGCAACCGGCCCATCCTGGCCTCCGAGCGGATGATCTATCCTGTAAGCGGGGTGACAGGCAACCCCGCCACCAGCTATTCGGAACTGATGGGTTTCCCGGCCAATGAGCTGACCAGCGAGTATTACTTCCCCTGGTACAACAACGTCAATATGTGGTCGCAGCTGC
>CAYMQX010000463.1:0-2406 GCA_964392495.1 uncultured Anaerolineaceae bacterium | reverse complement strand
CTATCCAGATCTGCTTTACGTGGATAACTTGATCGGGCCGGATACCATCAATACCGTCCCTCCAGCCACGCTGGATGCCTTTAAGGACCATGGACGTGCAGAGATCACACTGACGCGCGGCCTTGAAGTGGCCCGCCGGCAGCTTGAGGAGTTGGAGCGCCAGGGCATCTCGATGGACAAGGTTACCCGGGAATTGGAGGATGAGGGGGTGAAATCGTTCTCCGAGGCCTTCGCACACCTTTTCGCTGTGATTGATGAGCGCCGGAAGAAAGCGCTTTCTCAATTGGGGCCATTGGCGGCGCCGCTGGCACAGCGTATGAACAATCTTGAGATGCAGGAAGTCTCGCACCGCCTTTGGGAGCATGATTCCACACTCTGGGCGCAGGACCTCCTCCGCCGGGCGGAGGTCGAGACTCGCTTGGGCTGGCTGGATCTTCCCGGCTCCTCCCGGCTGGCGATTCCGGATATCAAATCCTTTGCTGCCGATATCCACCAGGCCGGGATCAGGAAATACCTTGTCTTGGGCATGGGCGGATCCTCCCTTGCTCCTGAAGTCTTCAGTCGCTTTTTCGCTGCTGATCAGTATCACCTTGCCATCCTCGATTCCACGGATCCTGCCCAGGTCCTGGCGGCCGCCCTTGAATTTCCCCCGGCTCAGACCCTCTATATCGTGGCCAGTAAATCCGGTGGCACTTCCGAGGTGATGGCGGCCTTCGAATATTTCTGGGAGCTTTCCGGCCAGGATGGTTCGCACTTCATTGCCATTACCGACCCTGGTACTTCGCTGGAAAAACTTGCTGTTGAACGCCGCTTCCGGCATGTCTTTCGCGCAGACCCGGATGTGGGTGGTCGCTATTCGGCGCTGACCCATTTCGGCCTCGTCCCTGCGGCTCTGCTGGGCGTGGACCTCTTGCCGCTGCTCGACCGCGCTGCCCAGATGAGGAAGGATTGTGGGGGGATGGATAAAGGCCGGACGGTGGTATGCAGGAACCCGGGGATTTCCCTGGGGGCCGTCTTGGGGGAGGCCGTCGTTCATGGCCGGGATAAGCTTGTGATCCTGGCCGATGCGCCTCTGCGTTCCTTCGGTTCATGGCTGGAGCAGCTCATCGCGGAATCCAGCGGAAAACAGGGAAAGGGCATCGTACCAGTCGACCTTGAGCCTGTTGCCGCTCCTTCCATGTATGGCGATGACAGATTATTTATCTATCTGCGCAGGGCTGGTGAGCACGACCAGGAGGTTGCCGCGCTGCGTTCCGCCGGATTCCCTGTCCTTGAGTATTCCATGCCCGATGGCTTTTCCTTGGGAGCGGAGTTCTATCGCTGGGAGGTCGCGACTGCGATCGCCTGCCATATACTGGGCGTGGACGCTTTCGACCAGCCCGATGTGCAGGATGCCAAGGATCGAACGAAAGCGATGATCGCCGAATACCATTCCAAAGGCGGCCTCACGGAAAAGGATCTGACCCCGTTCCAGTCGGCGGAAAGCGCCATCAAGGGATTCCTCTCGACTGCCCGGCCTGGGGATTATGTTGCCATCAATGCCTACCTGCCCCGCAGCAGGGAGATGATCGAAGCCTTGACTTCGATCAGGACCCTGATCCGCGAACAGACCCGCTGTGCCACCACGCTTGGATTTGGCCCGCGCTTTCAGCATTCCACGGGCCAGCTTCACAAGGGCGGCCCGAATATTGGACTGTTTATTCAGATCGTGGCCGATCCGGTCCAGGATGTCAAAATCCCGACCCAGGGAATGACCTTCGGCACGCTGGAGCGTGCCCAGGCCCTGGGGGATTTCGAGGCGCTGATAGCCCACGGGAGGCGGGTTCTGCGTATCCACCTGCCTGAACCCTCTGCCCTACGGGAGTTGGCCGGATCACTTCAGACTGCTGGAGGATAGGTAGCGCCCATGACCAGTCTGCTGGATTCAAAGTGTGTAGCTTGCCGCCCCGGCGAACCGACTCTGACGGAGGACCAGATCGCTCAATGGTTGCCTCAGGTCCCTGAATGGCGGTTGCAGGAAGTGAATGGTGAAAAACGCCTGGAGCGCGTCTTCAAGTTCAAGAACTTCGCTCAGGCGCTGGCCTTTACGAACAGGGTTGGCGCAATTGCGGAACAGGAAGACCACCACCCCTTGATTGTCACTGAATACGGGAGGGTCACCGTGGTTTGGTGGACTCATATCATCGGTGGATTGCACCAAAATGATTTCATCATGGCGGCCAGGACCGATCAATTGCTGGAATAAAGATCAACAGCAGCTCAAAATGGGCTGCTGTTGATTTGAAAGCCTGGCTCCTTACGGCATTCAGATGGCCACTTTGCATTACCGGGGCGGCAGGTGCGGATAGTCCGACATCGGCGGGGTGTGGAATGAGCGGTCCACCGGGCGGTAATCGGACATCGGCG
>CAYMQX010000462.1:0-2418 GCA_964392495.1 uncultured Anaerolineaceae bacterium | reverse complement strand
TTTTGGGTGACGGTGCGCGCATTCCATGTGACGGATAATGAGAGGGGCGATCGCGGCACCTGGATTCATGCCTTTTTCATCCAGGGAATGTATAATTTCCGCCGGTCCTGAAATGCCGGGGATGGACCGCCGCGATAGGTCTGTGCCCTGCTTGCCATGAATGGTGAGAGGGTGTATCGTTGATTGTTTGGAAGTCTTTCGGGCCGCTTGAGGCCCGGCATGAACCGAGGAGTACAGCGGATGAAGTCAAGATTGGGAAAGATCAGCCGAAGGGCTTGGATCATCATTGGGGTCGTCGGGGTGCTGATCGCAGCAGCAGGATACTTTGTGAACCGGGCACGGGCAAATACCGGGACCTCCTTCCAGACCAGCAAGCTGGAACGCGGCACATTGACCGCCACGGTCGGCGCCACAGGTACGGTCCACGCGCGGCAGAGCGCTGTCCTGGTATGGCAGGCGACCGGCACGGTGGATCAGGTCTATGTGCGGGTGGGAGAAAAGGTGCCGAAGGACGAGGTGCTGGCGGTGCTGGCGAAGACCTCCCTTCCCCAAAACGTGATCCTGGCGGAAGCCGATCTGCTGGATGCACAGCAGGCCCTGGAGGATCTGGTCGAATCGGGCACGGCCCGGGCGCAGGCCGAGATCAAACTGCGGGATACGAAGGATGCTTTGGATCAGGCACAGGATTATCGCACCTCGCTGAATAGCAAGATCGATCTCAAGAAGATCACCTATGTCACCATCGGCGGTCACCAGATCCCCAAGATCAAGTATTACAAGGGCTACGCCGATGCGGAGGCCATTGCCAAGGCGGATGAGGACCTGGCGCTCAAGAAGGCGGCTTATGAGGACGCCCAGCGGGCCTTCGAGCGCCTCAGGGATGGACCAAATTCCGCCGATGTGGCTGCGGCCAGGGCGCGCGTGGAGGCTGCCCAGGCCACACTTAACCTGGGGCGCATCACCGTCCCCTTTGCTGGAACGGTGACACAGGCCGGGCCCGTCCCCGGCGACCAGGTGAGCGCGGGACAGACAGCCTTCCGCGTGGATGATCTCTCCAGTTTCCTGGTGGATGTGGAAATCTCGGAGGTGGACATCAACAGCGTCTCGGTAGGGCAGGAGGTCACCCTGACCTTTGACGCCATCCTCGGCAAGACCTATCACGGCAAGGTGGTGGAGGTGGGGCAGGCGGGAATTGTGGACCAGGGCGTGGTGAACTTCACGGTCACGGTGCAATTGACGGATGCCGACGATCAGGTGAAGCCGGGCATGACCGCAGGCGTGAACGTGGTGGTCACGCAGTTGCAGGATGTGCTGCTGATCCCCAACCGGGCAGTGCGCGTGGTGGATAACCAGCGCGTGATCTATGTGCTGCGCGATGGACAGGCGCAAAAGGTGGATATCCGCCTGGGGCCGTCCTCCGATACCTACAGCTCGCTGGCTGGCGGGAACCTTAATGAAGGTGATCTGATCATCCTTAACCCCCCGCTCGAGTTTTCACCGGGCCATCCGGGGAGCGGAGGCCCGTTTTAATATGGAAGGCAAGCAGGACGTCGTCATCGAGGTCCATGAACTGACCAAAATCTATCAGATGGGGGAGGTCGAGGTACAAGCCTTGCGCGGCGTGTCATTGGAGATCGGGCGCGGCGAGGTGGTGGCGATCATGGGACCCTCGGGCTCCGGAAAGTCCACCATGATGAATATGCTGGGCTGCCTGGACAGGCCCACCTCGGGGGAATATATGCTGGATGGGGAGGCGGTGGCGCAGATGACGGACGACCAACTGGCCGGCGTCCGCAACCGTAAGGTGGGTTTTGTCTTCCAGAGCTTTAACCTGCTTTCGCGGCAATCGGCGATCTTCAATGTGGAACTGCCCCTGCGCTACGCGGGTGAGGTGGATGGCCGCCGGGCCAGGGCCGAGGAGGCGCTGCGGGCGGTGGGGCTGGGGGACCGCATGACGCACCGCCCCACGGAACTCTCCGGAGGTCAGCAGCAGCGCGTGGCGATCGCACGCGCGATCGTCAACAACCCGGCCATCATCATGGCGGACGAGCCCACCGGGAACCTGGACAGCAAGGTGGGGAAGGAGATCATGGCCCTGCTGCTTAACCTGAACCGTGAACGCGGCACGACGCTCATTATCGTGACCCATGATCCCATCATTGCAGAACAGACCCAACGCGTGATCCGCCTGCGGGATGGAATGCTGGAGAGCGCCTCATGAACCTATCCCAGGTGATCATCGAGGCGTTGGAGAGCATCAGTTCGAACAAGCTGCGCTCCGGGTTGACCGTGTTGGGAATCGTCATCGGCGTGGCGGCAGTCATCGCCATGCTGGCAGTGGGCAACGGCGCACAAGACAGCATCACCGGCTCGATCAGCGGGATCGGGACCAACCTCCGCGATACGCCGTCGTCGCCG
>CAYMQX010000461.1:0-2425 GCA_964392495.1 uncultured Anaerolineaceae bacterium | reverse complement strand
TGAAGAGGTCCAGTCCGATATGCCAGAAGTAGGGGTTGCAGGAGCGCATCAGGCCTTCGGGGAGGGTGATCACACCGGAGGGGAGCTCGGAGCGCCCGTCGCAGGCATCGCCGGCAGCGAGGGCGTCCTGGCAGTGCTGCCAGGTCCAGTCATGGAGGATCGGCCCGCCGTACTGGGTCAGCTCGGTGAAATCGTACTGGCAGTCGTAGGTGGTCTCAGGCAGGTACAGACCACTCTCCAGGGCGGCAGAGAAGGTGATGACCTTGAAGACCGAGCCAAGCGGATACTGGCCCTGGGCGGCGCGGTTGACAAGCGGCTGGTTTGGGTCGTTCAGGAGCTGCGAAAGCAGGTCGCTGTTGGGGGTGTTGGGATCGAAGAGGTTGGCGTCGTAGGTGGGAGAGGAGGCCATGGCCAGGACCCGCCCCGTATCGCGTTCCATGACCACGATGGCGCCGCGGAAGCCGCGCAGAGCCTGTTCGGCGTAGTACTGCATGTTGTTGTCGATGGTCAGGTACACCGAATCGGCGGGCGCGGGTGCACTCTCGCCAAGGCGGGTGAGTATCTGGCCGTTGGCATCCGCCACATAGAGCGAGCCGCCGTGTTTGCCGCCCAGGTAGTCCTCGGCCCACTTCTCGATCCCCTGCTGGCCGACGCGCTCATCGCCGCGGTAGCCGCGGCGGCGGTACTCGTCCACCTGCGTGGGATCGATGGGATGCACATACCCGGTGATGGGGGAAGCCACGCCCTGGTTGGAATAGTAGCGGGAGGTATAGGAGGTGACCTCCAGGCCGCCGGGATTCAGCGACAGCAAGCGCTCGGCTTCCTTGCGGGTGCCCTCACACATGGGGAGGTACCAGCCCACGCCGGAGATGGCGATCTGGTCTGCGATATCCTGGGCCTGGAGCCCGCACAGGCGCGCCAGCTCGCCGGTAAGGGTGTCGATGGTGTCGTAGTTGATGTTGCCGGTATTGATGCCGAAGGCAAAGACCTCGGATTGGGTGGCAACGGGGCTGCCGTCGCGGTCATAGATATCGCCGCGGGCGGGGATCTGGTAATCCATGGCAAGATGGGTGCCGGAGGTCAATTCCGGCAGGATCAGTCCATCGGCCCACTGCACCTTCCAATCGCTGCCCTCCAGCGCCAGATTCATCACCATATCGCGCGAAAGATCGCCGACGAGGGCAGTATGGTAGATGACACGGTAGCCGACCTGTGCCTTGTAGGGATTGAGCAGGGCTGAAAGGATCTCGTAATCCAGGCTGCCGGCGCTCATCTGGTTGAGAGCTTCGTTATAGGTCTTGGCGAAGTCCTCGGGCGTGATCGACTCCTGGCTGACCTTGCTCAACATGGCGTACATGGAAGCGTAGTCGCCCTTCTGCAGAGCCGAAAGATAATTGGTGACGGCGAGGCGCGCATCCGGGGCAGGAGTCACACCCACGGAGGCAGTGGGCAGCGGTGTGGGGGATGGGAACAGCGAGCCAAGCGGATTGCTGCCCCCGCCGCCCTCAGGCGGAGAGGCGCAGGCACCCAGGAGCATGGCGCAGATGACAATCAGGCTGACCCATCGAAACAACTTCATTCATCCTCTTCGTGTTAACCGGCGCGCTGCCCGCCCAGAATGAGCGGAAAGACCGGACATTGATAATCCAAAGCGGCCTGGCACCCGGCAGGCACATCCTTCTCGGGGGCAAGATCGAACTGCCGGAGCAGGCGCACCACATGACACACAGGCAGCCCCATGACGCTTGCAAAACAGCCTTCCATCCGCTCCACCGGCTGAAATTGGGGGTGCTGAATGGCGTAGGCCCCGGCCTTGTCGAGCGGATCGCCGGTCTGCACGTAGGCGACGATCTCGGTATCGGAATAGTTCCGCATGGGGACGTCTGTGACGCACAGGTCGGTCAGAAGCTTTCCATCCGAGGGGCGCAGGATGGCGATGCCGGTATAGACCTGGTGGACATGGCCGCGCAGGCGTCTCAGGAAGGAGGCGGCCTCGGCGGCATCAGCCGGTTTGGCAAGGAGCAGGTCGCCGTCCATAACGGTGGTATCCGCGCCGAGGATGAGGCTTGCGCCGGGCTCCCGGGCCGCGACCGCGCGGACCTTGGTCTGTGCGAGGCGCACCACGTAGTCTCCCGGAGGTTCACCGGGCAGGCGGTCTTCATCCGCATCCGGGATGAGGACGTTAAAGGTCCATCCACCCAGGGAGAGCAATTGCCGCCGCCGCGGTGAATTGGAGGCCAACAGCAGTGTATTCCGGGAAGGCACGCGCAGGATTCTAACACAGGAGATTAAAGGAGACTGACAGGGGGAGAGGCAGGGAGTGTCGATCAGAACGCCGGAGATTCGCAACGACAGCACATTGGCGGGGTGTAAAATTGTCCAGACGGATCCTGGAGAGCGATTTGGGAGGCTTGGATGCAGGTAT
>CAYMQX010000460.1:0-2426 GCA_964392495.1 uncultured Anaerolineaceae bacterium | reverse complement strand
AACCCTTTCATCCATATCGCCTCCCGATCACGATCGACCCGCAGCGCCATTTTCACTGGTTCCACTATAAGGGCTGCCGGGAATTTTGTCTTGCGGGTTTTCCCGCATCTTTTCCGGCTTCGTCTGCGTGGCTTCCATGCAGGGCGAAGCTTTGCCCGTACACCCCCGGCCTGTGCAATCGCCTGGCTGCGGGGATCTGCCGGCCTTTTCTGGTCTGTCCATCAGAGATGGGTTATCTGCAATAACCGGGGCCGCACAACACCAAATCCAGACCCTTAATGGGGCAATTTCCATCCAGCAACCACCCTCGCTATTCTATAACGGACCCGCCACTTAAAAAAATACAACAACCTTACAGTCTGTGAAAAAAACGGCGCAGGCTGCCAGGGGCGCTTAAAGACCGCGCCCATTCCCCCCGTTCAACCTCCAGGATCGCCGGCAGGGCCCTCCGCAAGAAAATACAGGTTGAGCAGCCTCACCAGTTGCGCCTGGTTGACGTCCTCCAACTCCCAATAATCCGCGGCCTTCCGATAGACGGCCCGCAGATGCTGTTCCACCGTGCGCGGGGAGAGCGAAAGATCACTCGCGATCTCCGCCTGCGACCGTCCCATCCGCACCAGGCCCTCCACCACATTTCGCTCCGCCGGAGTCAGGTAGGAGATCGCGAAGATCCTGGCAGCGTTCCATTGATCGTGCAGGCGCTGCATGTTCAATTTTTCAACCGCACTGAAGGGATCTTCCACCTGCCGGAGCGTATCGAAAACCGGGGAAAGCCTGCCCCAGGCAATGACCGGAATGCGGATCAGTCTGGACCATTCGCCAGGCCCGGCGTGCAGAGCCCCGGAAGCCTCCAGCCCCGGGTGGGAAGCAAGATGCCAGAGCCGGTCCTCGTCATCGAACAACATTTGTGCCGCGGCCATTCCGAAGACCGCCAGGGTCCGGCGTCCCCCGGCGATCAACAGGTGCACTCTTTTACCCTGGAGCTTCGCGTCGCGCAGCTCCGCAAAGATCACGCGGAAGGCCGTCTCCTGCTCCTCCGGTGCGATCACATCCGGCAGGGCGCCCTGCGGATCGCGCAGTTCCACAAAGCGTAAATCTGCGCTCTGCGCGTCCAGCGCCGCGTCCTGCTCCAACCTGTGCAGGGCTGAGGCCGTCTGAGGACGGTCCCGCCGGGTATGGAATACCACCACCTGTTCCGGCCTGCTTCCCTGCTCCAGCAGACAATCGAGGGCCAGCGTGATCAACTGCGCTTTTCCGCCAAGCGTCGCCATCAGGACCATGTCTGTCATGAATACATTATACAGAAGAAGGTCCCCCCATTCCCTCCGGGAGAGGGGAGGAAAAGGATGTCCGGTGCTTTTATCCATGTCGCTGCGATCGCCCGAGTGGCGCATCCAGCGCCACATCGGGCATACCGGCGACACGAGTCGCCGGTGTCCCAATAGCGCCGACGAAGCAGCCCCACACGAAATACTGAGCTTGCCTCACCTCGCCCGCTCCACAACCGGACCAGCCCTGGTTCGCACATCCCCCCCGAAGCGAAGCGGACATCGTCCCCGAAGCGGAGGGGATATCATCCCCGAAGCGGAGGGGAGGGGACATCCTCCCCGAAGCGGAGGGGAGGGGATTTGGAGGGACCGCCCACCCTCTCCGCCGCAGCATTTTGCTCTTGACTTAAATAGAACTTTAGTTCTATAATATCCCCGTCCTATCGCGCCTGCCCGGAGCCTGTTTTTGCAACCTCTGCCTTCCAACCGTCCGGATCTCACCATCCCCAGGAGGGAATATTTTGCATTTTCCTCGCATCCCCACCCCCCACATCTGCCCCGGAACCCCCCGTTTCACATCATTACCCCACATCTTGTACCCGGGGGAGGAATTGTTTCCATATTGTTAAATTCAAAAAGATCAGGATCTCCCACCCCCTCAGTCCCCCGGAGCAGGTGGTCGGCAGTGTTGCAAGAGACGGCCCTCGCGGGATGGCTGAGCCTTTCAGGTCTCCATGCCATGAGCGGTGATGGCCGAGGCACGCAGCATCGCAGGCATAATGTCTGGCGCGCGCTTCATCTCCGCCCTGCTCACGCTTCGACTTCGCACAGCCCTGAGAGAGGGGCGGTTCCGCTTGCAGACCGGCGTGGTAGAATCAAAGTGTACCCACTACAGGAGCGATACGATGGAAGATACAACTGGAACGTTTGCCGTAAAAGCCGGCCTGGCACAGATGCTCAAGGGCGGCGTGATCATGGATGTCGTCAATGCCGAACACGCCCGGATCGCTGAGGAAGCCGGCGCCTGCGCCGTGATGGCGCTCGAGCGCGTCCCTGCCGATATCCGCGCGGATGGCGGCGTGGCACGCATGTCCGACCCCGATATGATCCTTAAGATCATGGACGCCGTCTCCATCCCGGTCATGGCCAAATGCCGCA
>CAYMQX010000459.1:0-2433 GCA_964392495.1 uncultured Anaerolineaceae bacterium | reverse complement strand
CCGCTTCCCATACATTGACAGTATCAACGCCAACATCCTTGCCCAAAACGGCGATGTGGGTGAACTTAAGTTATTTATTGATGACGTGAAGATAATCATCAAGGCTGCAGAGATTCCATGAAGCCGGAACTTATCCCTCTGTTCCTCCTTTCTGTAATGATGTTATCGGCATTTGCCCCGGCAGTTGAAACAACCACAACCACCCCGAAAATTACTGTCATATCTCCCCGCCCTGCCAACATGGCCCTAAAACCAGGGCCCGGTCAATGCTCCAGGCCCTGATGGCAATGCCGGAGACCATGAAGAAATTACGCAGCCGGGCGCGGTGAGGTCCCGGGTGTATGGGCTGAGATCTTCCTGTATAACAGGACACTTCCGAACGCGAACCCCAACTGTCCAAGCGTGTTGATACTCTCCTCCACCCACTGCATGGTGAGGGTCTGCGCCCCGCGCGCCGCCCCGCCCATGGCCAGCAGGCAGAGGAGCGCCACCGCAAAACCGGCCCCGGCGGCCCTTTCCTTCCGGCCCAGTGCAATCGTGACCAGGATCCCATGCAGGGCGGTCCCGGCCAGCGCCATCAGGGCAATGAGCGTGATCTTCCATGCCACCAGCATCAGCGCCGGGTTGGGCTTTGGGGATGGTCTGCGCTCTGCACGCAGCATTTGGATGGCCACCGCCAGCAGCAGCAGGAAGCCGGGTGTCTGAAAGATAAAGAGGGCCTCCCCCATCGGATCAAGGCTTCTCAAACCGGCTGCCGCGCCCAGCTTGGCCATCGCCTTTGCCGCCCCGCCGAGCGCCACCAACCCCGCCCCGAGCAGAGCCATCCTCCGACTCCGCGAATGGCACAGTTTCCCGGCGGTCTGCCCCAGATACCAGCCGCCGATCATAAAGCAGATGACCGGAACGAGATCGAGCAAGGCAAGTGGGAGGGGGACTATTTCATCCACGGATCAAGCTTCTCCTTGATGGCCTGTATCACCAGCGGATCATCGTTCCAGGCGCCCATATTGACCACCGGGAAGCCCTCTGGAAAGCGCACCTCATGGATCAATTGCGGGATGTCGTACTGGCTGATGATCGCATCCGCGCTGATGGCCGCTGGGAAGTAAAGCAGCTTCTCGATGCCGTTCTTTTGAAACTGCGGGATGACGGCGCGCGGCCGGGGCTGTTTGAAGGCCGCCCATGCCAGGCTCATGTTTTCCCGGCGGTACCCATCCGCTTCCAACAGGTCCAGGATCCCGTGCCTGAACGTCATCTCCTGTTCCGTCTCGGTGGGCCACATCCTGTCCCACTCGTCCGGCTGACCATGACCCACCAGCAGGATGCCGGTCCGCTCTTTGGGGCTGCTGCCGGTGAAGGCATTGGCGCGCGCGACGAACATGCGCTGCAGCGTGCTGGAATCATGCAGCGGGCCGGTGAAGGTGACCGGTACGCCCAGCCTCTCCGGGGCCTGCAAGCTCCGGATCCGCTCCTGCCCCTCGGCGGTGTGGTTCGAGACCGTCAGAAAGACCTCCGCCACAAGGATACGCCCGGCTCCCTCGTTCAACGCCTGGATGGCCGCCGCCTCGGGGGTGGGATCGTCGTCCAGGAAGGCCGTATAGAACCTTGTGCTCCGGTCGCCCTCCAGGCGGTACGCCTTCTCCAGCGAGGCCAGCATATGCCGGTGGATCCCCCCGTGCTCGCTCCTCCCCACGCTCAGGTATCGCTCGCGCAGCGCGCGGATGAAGAAGGGCCGCACCAGCCAGGGGATGAAGGGGATGCCCTCCTCGTCGAACTCCTTGAATTGCTTGATCCATCCCCGGGGGTCGTAGGTTTCAGGTTCGCCATGTGTGAAATAGATGACCGCCGTATGCCCCAGGTTCGGACCTTCCGCCGTCCGGGTCAGCGCCGGCAGCGGTTTGTCGCTCACCCCCCCAAGGACGGAGGCCGTCATCCAGGCGTAGCCCGCCGCGAAACCCGCGCCGCTCAGGAGCAGGCCGTAGAGCAGCATCTCCCCGGGCAGCGCCCGCGCCAGCACAAGAATCAGCAGGAAGAGGCTGATCCATGCAGCCGAAAGGAACCTGCCCATCTGCGTCGGGTGCGCCGTCAGGGATTTTATAAATAACAGCCCCAGCAGCAGGCCCAGCCCCGCCGCAATCAGCAGCCAAATAGATTGCATTCATCGCCTCTCATCGTTCCAGGTATTCCCGGCCCCGGGTCCCCTGAGGGCTTCCACCACAAGCCCGGGCCGGACCGGTCGCGGCCGCAGCTCTATCCTGGAGGATGGTAAAAGCCCGCCGGTCGGGAATGCGTTCCATTTGCGGAGCGTCCGGCAGGAACCACCCCCCGATCATGTCACAAAAACCCCAAAAAATAAATTGACGTTATTCGGGTAATCTGCCGCGCAAGGTCATATCTTGCGCGGCTGCCCCCTTTCAAGGCTTCGAGAAAACC
>CAYMQX010000458.1:0-2456 GCA_964392495.1 uncultured Anaerolineaceae bacterium | reverse complement strand
CTTGTCGCAGTCGGTGCGGGCGCAGATGGAGCCCTTGACGGGGTTGAAGGCTTCCTGACCGGCCTTGGAGCCGGCGATCTTCAGCCAGTCCGCGGCACCCTCGGGATGAGGAGCGCCCACGGCGAGGACAAAGGAGTCCGAGAGGAACTGGAAGACACCGACGGTACCGGGGGTGGGAGCCCAACCGTAATCGGTCTTGGGGGTCTTGCCGAGCTCGCGGAAGTAGCCTTCGGCCCAGTCGCCCATGATATTGAAGGCGGCATCGCCGTTGACGACCAACTGGGAAGCATCCTGCCAGGAGAGGGAGGCGGAGTCGGTGTTGGCGTAGGAGAGGACCTTGACGTAGTTGTTGAGGGCGGTGGTGACGTCGGCGCTGGCCCAATCGGTGGAGCCATCCCAGAGGCCGTTGTACTTATCGGGGCCGAGGGTGCCAAGCAGGACGGACTCCATGAGGTGCATCTTGGTCCACTGCTCGCCGAGGGCGAGAGGCTGGACGCCAGCGCCCTTGAGGGTCTCCATGGCGGCGATCCACTCATCGATGGTGGTGGGAACAGCGATGTTGTTGTCGGTCAGGATCTTGGGGTTGTACCACAGCACGTTGGCGCGGTGGATGTTGACCGGCACGGAGTAGATATTGCCATCCTGGGAGATGAGGGGGATGAGGGTCTCGGGCATGACGGCGATCCAACCCTCGGATTCGTAGAGGTCATTGAGGGGCTGGATCTGCTTGCCGGCGACATAGGTGCCGATGAGCTCCTGACCGGCATGGCCCTGCCAGGAATCCGGGGGATCGCCAGCCTGAAGGCGGGTGGCGAGGACGGCGCGGGCGTTGGTGCCGGCGCCACCGGCAACGGCGGCGTTGATGAACTCAACGTTGGGATACTGGGCTGCGAAGACCTTCTGCATGGCTTCCAGGCCGGCAGCTTCACCACCGCCGGTCCACCAAGAGAAGACCTCGACCTGGGTGGCTGCCATGGGGGGCTCGGTAGCCGCGGCCGGGGGCTCGGTGGCAGCAGCCGGGGGCTGAGTGGCGGCGGCCGGGGGCTCGGTGGCGACGGGAGCGGGGGTGCCGCAGGCGGCCAGGACGATCATGAGGACGCCTACAAGGCTAAACAGAATTTTCTTGGACATTTGTTTCTTCTCCTTTTGATGTATCGAACGAACACGTACGCATACACACAGGCTGCCCCTTGGGATCACCTCCTTTCGACGGATGCGGGTTTGGAGAGTACATCATCTGCCACGATGGCGACGGCGCCGATCAGACTGGCATCAGGGCCAAAGCGGGAGAGGAAGACATCGGACTGCTGGACGATGCCGGGCATGGAGTGTTGAAGGACAGCGCGCTGGATGGCCGGCAGCAGATATTCCCCGGCGAGGCTGAGGGGGCCGCCGAGGATGATCTTTTCGGGGTTGAAGATGTTGATGAGGCTGGCAAAACCCTGACCCATGGCGGCACCGGCCTCGGCGAAGGACTGGATGGAGTCGGCGTCACCCAGGTCGGCGGCGTGCTTGATCAGGGAAATCGAAAGGGGGGTGGAAGCGTCTTTGAGCAGGGAGGGCAGGATGCTGCCGGGGTTTGTCTCCAGGCGGGAGCGGAGGCGCTGGATGATCGAATCCTGGTTGGCATAGGTTTCCCAGCAGCCGCGGTTGCCGCAGCGACAGAGGGATTGGTAAGGTTCGGCCATGATGGGGGAGTGGCCCAGCTCACCGGCATAACCATTGCGGCCGCGGTATAGGGAGCCGTTCAGGAACAGCCCGCCGCCGATGCCGACTCCGGCGAAGACGAAGATGAAGTCCTTGCTCTGGCGGGCCACGCCGAAGAGATGCTCGGCAATGGCAGCCGCGTTGGCGTCATTTTCGACGAATACCTTCAGTCCGCTGTGCTCGGAGAATATCCGGCGGAGGGGAACGTTATGCCAGTGCAGATTGGGGGCAAAAACGAGCAGGCCGTTGTCGAGATCGACAGTGCCGGGGATGGCGACGCCCATGCCGAGCAAAGGCCAGATGTTTTGGCGGGCGGCCTGCAGGGCGTCATCGACCAATTTCAGGACCTGCTCAAGTGTGTTCTCAAGGGAAGCCGCCGGGTCGGCTTCGGCAAGTTTTCGCCAGAGAACCTGCCCGAGGAAGTCGGTCAGGGCGACGGAAACAAAATCGACGCCAAATTCCACGCCGACCACATACCCGGCTTGGGGGTTGATCTCCAGCAGGGTGGCGGGGCGGCCTGCGCCAGCTGAGTTCATCCCGGTCTCATGAATGAGGCGCAGATCAAGGAGCTGTTCGACCAGGCTGGAGACGGTGGACTTGTTGAGCCCGGTCATGGAGGCCAGGCGGGCGCGCGAAAGCGGGGCCTCGTTGTGAATGTTCCGCAGTATGAGCGAAAGATTCATGTCCCGGACGAATGCCTGGTCAGCAGTGGTGTGAAATTCCATGTTGAGGGGATTTAGTATGTTGAT
>CAYMQX010000457.1:0-2475 GCA_964392495.1 uncultured Anaerolineaceae bacterium | reverse complement strand
GAGGCCGGTTTTTTTTACAGTTCTTCCATTTATGCCCGGGCTGGCGCGCTTTTGCAAAAAGATGGCATTTGGGAATTGCCGGTCAGCACCGCCCGGATGTTCGGCCGTCAGGCGATATCACTAGCCGCGCCGCGTGAGTTTACCTGGGACTTGCTGCTCAATGGTGAGATGCCCTACGGATCGAGTTTCAGCATCGGCGTGATGAGCAGCCTGGTTTTCCGGCTTCTCGAACGTGACCTGAAGGGCGGCCTGAGCCCGGTCATCATCCTGCATCCCTATGAGCTGGTGCGTCCGGATCATTTCCTGCGCCGCTCCTTCCCAGACCTGCTCAGGCATCCGGAGCTTGTTCCCTTTGTATTCGATAAGTCCAAATTCTTGAAAAGACTCCTTCAGGATTTCCCGGTCTCTCCGCTGGGTGTATATCTGGACGAAGTGCTGGCGCTTCAGGAATCCACCCGTGCCTGATCTGCGCGTACGCCTCCTGGATGAACAGGAACCGGCGGATTGGCCAGAGCCCCTCAGGCAAATGGCGGGTTTTGTTGCACTGGACAGTTGGTCGTTTTTCTTGCGCAGGGTCTATGGTTTTGACGTTTATCGTTACGAGGTCTCTGAAAACGACAGGAAGACCGGGTGTCTGGTCCTTCTTCATATCCGTCACCCGGTCTTCGGGAGTTATCTGACAACGGCTCCATTTGCAAGCTATGGCGGGTTTGCATTCGCTTCGCTGGCGGCGCGCGATGCTCTTCTGACGGAGGCCGCTTCACTGTTTCAAAAATTGGGGGCGGAGTATGCGGTCGTGCGCTTCGAAGCGGGCGGGATGCCCCCTCCCGAGGGTTGGGTCCAGCAGCCGGTCTATTCCACCTATCTGACCGACCTGCGCGAAAACCCCGAAGCTCTGCTGTCCTCCTTTGCATCTGACCACCGCAACCATATCCGGAAATCCCTGAAAAAAGGGTTATCGATCTCCTTCGGTCATCTCGAACTGCTTGAGGAGGCCTACGAGGCGCTGGCGCTCAGCATGCACGAACTGGGCTCTCCTTATCACTCCCGGCGGTATTTGCAGGCGATGGCCGCTTCCCTCGGCGACAGGCTGGAATTAGCGGTGGTACGCGATGCGCAGAACAGAATCGCCGGGGCGGGGGTCTTCATTTTGCATGGCGATGCGGCGACCAACCTGCATGCCAATATCCTGCGAGGCGCCCGACCGGATTATGCCGGTGAATTCCTGTACTGGGCGGTGATCGCGCGCTATTGCCGCAAGGGCTTTCGCACGTTCGATATGGGCCGCAGTCTGAACGGCTCGGGAAATGAGACGTTCAAAATGAAATGGAAGCCGCGCAAGGAGGCGCTCTGCTACTGGTACCGCCTGAGGGCAGGCGCCGGGATCCCCGACCTGAACCAAAAAAATCCCAAATTTCGTCTTGCCATCTGGACCTGGAAGCACCTCCCGGATTTTATCGTGCGAGCGCTGGGTCCGAGCCTGATCCGGGGGCTGGCATGATCGAAGTCGTCAGTGCTGGCGGGCAAGCCGGTGAACGATACAGCGCTTATGTGGCCTGTCATCCCCGGGCGCGCTTCGGCCATGACCTCGAATGGGCATGGACGCTGCGCGACACCTACGGCGCGGAGATCGAGCATCTCATGGCCGTGGAGGAGGGGCAGGTGGTGGGTATCTGCCCGCTATTTCTGTGCAAGCCGCTCATTGGTGGTGCGCATCTTCAGACGAGCTTGTTCCCGAGCTTCTTCGGCCCCCTCTACGATTCGGAAAGGGCCCTCGACAAGATCCTCGAGGCAGTCGTGAGCAGGACCTCCGCACTGGAAAATGCCGAGATCCTCTCGCCTTTTGCGCTGCCTGAGGACACGCGCCTGCCCTTCGTCGAGAACCTCGATCTTACCTTCAAGGTCTCACTGGACCATACGCCCGAGCAGGTGTACGGGGCTTTTAGGCGGAACTACAAAAGGATCCTGCGGGACCCCGATTTCCTCCGGGAGGTGGAGTTGGTTGTGGACTCTGAGGGGATCCTGGTTAAGGAGTTCCATCGTTTGTATACCCGCCTGTATGCCCGCCGTCATGGATTTATCCCGCATGTGGAAGCACTTTTCCGCAATATCTTCGCGAATTACAGGGACGGGATGGCGCGCATCTACATGGCGCGCCACCGGGGAAAATATATCGGAGGCATCTTCACCTTCTGGAAATACGGTGAGGTCTACTGCGGGTGGTCTGCGCAGGATGTCAATGCCGGCTTTCATCCCATGCACTTCCTGATCTGGAAGATCATGCAGGATGGGATCGCCGAAGGCTTCCACTGGTTCAACCACGGCGAGGCTCCCAGACACAATGAGAACCTGAAATTATTCAAACAGGGCTGGGGTATGGAGGCCAGCGACACATACCGCTATTTCATTCCGGGAAAACTGAGGCAGCCCAACGTCCGGCTGTATGATCGCGCGCTGACGCCGGCCGAAGTATAC
>CAYMQX010000456.1:0-2479 GCA_964392495.1 uncultured Anaerolineaceae bacterium | reverse complement strand
AAGGGCGCGGGCAAAGATATAGACCCCCACTTTGACCATCGAGGCGGCATGCAGGTACGCGCTGACAGGCGTCGGCGCCACCATCGCATCCGGCAGCCAGAAGTGGAAAGGCAGTTGTGCAGACTTGCCCCAGGCCGCGATCATGATGCCGACAAAGATCAGGGTCTTGGCGCTGTCGGGGAGGCCCGCCAACGCATCCAGTTGGAACGTGCCGGTCATTCCAAGGAAGACCGCGGTGGCCAGGTACAGTCCCAGCGAGGCTGCCTGTGTGGTGATGATCGCCTTCATGGCCGACCGGCGGGCCTGGGCGTCCTCGTAGTAGCCGATCAACCCCCACGAGCACACACCCGTCAGCTCAAAGAAGGCCAGCATTCCAAGCATGGTGGACGAATAGACCAGCCCGGCCATCGAGCCAATGAACATCAGCAGGAAGAAGTAATAGCGGCGCCGGATGTCATGCTCCGCATGTTCGCGGTTCGCGGCGGCAAGATACCCCGTGGAATAGACCACGATCAGAAAGCCCACCAGGATGACAGCCATGCCGATCAGCGCGCTCAACCTGTCAACGGTGACGCCGAAGATCACCAGCCTGCCGAGCGCCAGCAGCTCAACGGTGGAGGCCGTCCGGCCCCTCATGCTCAAGTCGATCACGATCAGGAGGCTGCACAGGAATGCCAGGAAGGCCGTCACCTGGCTGAAGGTCTTGACCCAGCCGCGCGGGAGGATCAATACCAGGGCGCCGCCCAGGAATGGGAGAAGGATGCCGGCGAGCACCAGAAACACCAATGGGATCATGCCTGCTTTCCTCCTCGCCTAGACGTTGGCCAGATAGAACACAAAGGACAGGACCGCCGCGGCCAGCGCGGCCCATGTGACCGAGGAGGCTTTGACAAACCGGACGCGCGCCATGGCATTTTCGAAGATCGCAATGAGAAAATAGAAGAAGAGCAGCTTTAAGAAGAAGAGCGCGGCCGCTGCCAAAATTGAGGCCAGGGATGGCAGCCCCGTGGAGGATGCCGCCCCGTTTCCAAAAGGCAGGAAGACCGCCAGGAACAGCGCCAGCAGGACGACCTGCTTGAGATACAGCCCCCACTTCATCAACGCCAGGGAGCGGCCTGAGTATTCGGTCAGCGGCCCCTCCTGCAATTCCTGCTCGGCCTCGCCCAGGTCGAAAGGCAGTTTTCCCATTTCCACAAAGGCCGCAAAGGCAAAAGCCAGCATCCCCAGCCAGACGGAGGTGTAAAACGGGATTCCTCCTCCCGCCACCTGCGCGCTGATCTCCCCCAGCCGGGTGGAGCGGCTCAGGAGCGCCATGACGAAGAGCACCAGGAGCATCACAGGCTCGACCAGCGCCGAGATCAACAGCTCGCGGCGCGCCCCGGTCCCGCCAAAATTGCTTCCCGTTTCAAGCCCCGCGAGGGCGAAGAAAAAGCGGGCCAGGGCATACAAATAGATCACCAGGATCATATCCCCTGCCCAACCGAAGGGTGAGCGCACACTGAATACCGGCAGGATGGCCGCGATGAGCAGCATGCAGGCCATCACGACATGGGGCGCAAAACGGAACACCCAGCCCGCCTGGTCGGGGATGACCTCCTGGCGCTTCATAAGCTTTGCCAGGTCGCGGTAGTTCTGCCAGATGCCGGGGCCTTTTCGACTGTGCATCTTGGCGCGCAGCACGCGGGAAAACCCCGAGAATAACGGAGCCGCCAGCAGCAGGAGCAGGGCCTGAAACAAACCAAGGGCGATCATTCCGGCGGATATCATGGCAGCTCCCTATCTGAAGATCACGATCAACAGGACGGCCAGCGTGACAATGATGTACAGGCAGTACATGCGGACATCACCCATCTGAAGCGTCTGGATGCTTCGTCCCAGCACATCCAGAAGGCGCGTGGTCGGCTCCCGCATATACTTCTCCAGGACCGGCTCGGCGCGGGCAATGGCTTTCGGCCACGCAGCGGACCGGGCTGCGAGAGCTTGCAGCGGTTTCAGAGCCGCCGCTCGAAAACGGTGGATGCTTCGAAAGGTTGCCCATGCCGTCTGGTCAAAACTGCTCGCAGAGACCGCCATCCCGGGCGAGTAGGCGTATCCGCAGTTCCACGGTTCTTTAACCCTGCGCACCCCGGCCTTCTGCCCGCCGTACAGGGCTGCAATGATCCACGGCACAGCCAGGAATCCCAACAGGAGCAGGGCGATCAGGGGAGGAGAGAGCAGCGCCTGACCCGGATTCAATGGATAGACCCATACACCCCCGGCCATCCCTGCCCCCTCCAACCGGAAGGCCGCAGCCGTGATCTGCGCGAGCCAGGGTGTGATCCAGGGCGCGCCCAGTCCCAGGAGGGCGCACCCGATCCCGAGGATCGACATCCCCCCCAGCATACTTCCCGGAGACTCCCCGGCCTGGGCCGCGCGGGGTGTGCGGGCCGGTCCGCTGAAGGCGCTGGCATACGCCTTGATCGCCGCCATCGCGGCCAGG
>CAYMQX010000455.1:0-2496 GCA_964392495.1 uncultured Anaerolineaceae bacterium | reverse complement strand
TTTCTTCACGTGCGCCTCCATGGTACTCCACAGCCCATTTTACCCGTATCCCCGACCTCATTCGTTGCCATATGATTACACGTCCAGGGCGGAGCGGCAGGGTGTTTTTCCGGGACTCAAAGAGGATAAAAAAAGCCTCCCCGGGCAGGGGAGGCAACCTGGGCGCTTCCGGGCTCACTCCACACCCAAATATGATTTTTGCACCATTTCGTTCTCCTTGAGGGCGGCAGCATCGTCGCTCAGGATGATCTCGCCGGTCTGAAGCACATAGCCGCGATGGGCGATGGAGAGCGCCATGAGTGCGTTCTGCTCGACCAACAGGACCGTTGTGCCTTCATTGTTGATGGCAGTAATGGTGTCAAAAATCAGCTCAACCAGGAGAGGAGAAAGCCCCATGGAGGGTTCGTCAAGCAGGAGGATCCTGGGACGGGCCATCAAGGCACGGCCCATGGCCAGCATCTGCTGTTCGCCGCCTGAAAGGGTCCCGCCCTTTTGGCCGATGCGTTCCTTGAGACGGGGAAAGAGGCCAAAGACACGCTCCAGATCCTGCTCCATGCCGATCTTATCCTTGCGGGCATAGGTACCCATTTCAAGGTTTTCGAGGACGGTCATACGGGGGAAGATCATACGGCCTTCGGGGCTTTGAGCAACGCCACTCTCAGCGATCTGGTGGGCCGGGAGCTTTTCCAATGCCACGCCATCCAGAAGGACAGACCCCGAACGGGGGCGGATGAGTCCCTGGATGGTGCGCAGCGTCGTGCTTTTTCCCGCGCCATTGGAGCCAATGAGGGTGACGATCTCACCATCCTTGACGACCAGGGAAATGCCTTTGAGGGCGTGGATGTTACCGTAATAGGTATGGATTTCCTTGAGTTCAAGCATCTTGGCATCATCCTTACTTCGTTGCAGTGCCTTTGCCGAGGTAGGCTTCAATGACGCGCGGGTTCTTTTGAACCTCGGTCGGGCTGCCCTCAGCGATCTTCTCGCCGTAATCCAGCACCGAAACGCGGTCGGAGATGGACATGACGACACGCATGTGATGCTCGATGAGGAGGATCGTCATGTCCAATTCCTTGCGGATGCGCTGGATGAAATTCGTCAGATCCAGGGTCTCGTTGGGATTCATCCCGGCGGTGGGCTCATCGAGGAGAAGGAGCTTGGGTTTGGAGGCCAGGGCGCGTGCGATCTCCAGCCTGCGCTGGAGGCCGTAGGGGAGATTCTTGGAGGTTACCTCGGCATCCGAGCGCCGGAGGCCCACGAAATCCAGCATGTCGAGGGCGCGGGACCGGGCTTCAGCCTCTTCCCTGAGAGTGGCGCGGGTCCTCAAGATCTGGCCCAGCAAATTGGAGTGCATGCGGCAGTGCTCCCCTACAAGAACATTATCGATGGCGGACATGTTTGCGAAGAGTCGGATGTTCTGAAAGGTTCGGGCAATCCCCAGGGCCGTGATCTGGAAGGGTTTGAGTCCGGCGAGGGAATGGTCCTCAAAGGACATCTCTCCGCTCGTGGGCGTATAGACCCGGGTGATGGTGTTAAAAAACGTGGTCTTGCCCGCTCCATTGGGGCCGATCAGGCTGGCGATCATACCCTTATCGATGCTGAAATTCACCTTGTTCACGGCGGTCAGGCCGCCGAAGGTCATGGTAATGCCTTTAGCTTCGAAGAAATCGCTCATGAGGGGCTCCTGCTTCCTTCCTGCCCGGTTCCCTTGGCGGCAGCTTCATGCATTTCTGCGCGCACCTGGGAGCTCGGAAGCAGACCTTCAGGCCTGACCGCCATCATGATGACCAGCGTGAGCCCGAAAAGCAGGAAGCGGTAGAGGATGGGATCGGCGTTTTGGGCTACAGCTGCCTGGACAGTGGGATTGCCGGCCAGCGCAGGAAGGAGGGTGTGCTCCAGAAGCCCGCCGAGGAAGTCCTTGAGAGCGGGCAGGAAGAGGCGGTCTGCACCCATGATGACGAGGCCGCCGACAATCACGCCGGAGATATTTCCCAGGCCGCCCAGGATGACCATGCAGAGCACAATGATCGAAACGCTGAAGTCGAACACACTTGGAAAGATTCCGGCAATATAGGATGCATAAAATGCCCCGGCGAACCCGGAGAATGTTGCGCCCATGGCAAAAGCCAGGAGTTTGGTTGCGACTGGATTGATGCCCATCTGGGCAGCGGCCAGTTCGTCCTCGCGGATCGCCATCCATGCCCGGCCCAGGCGACTGTCGCGCAGCCGGCGGATCAAGAAGATCGAGAGCAGGATGATGGCGATAATCAGGAAGTACCAGGGGACGAGGTTGGCCGATTGGAACTGGCCGATGATGGGCAGAATCGGCCGGGAAATCGGGCTGATGCCCTTTTCGCCGAGGGTCAAATCCTCGTGTTCCATCAGGGTGATGCATTTCATGGCGGTATCGGAGCCCATGAGCCTGAAGATGCCTGGAAGGACCCAGCAGGTGAAAGGCTCCTTGATGGTCACATCGATCAGGTTGCGGAAAAGCAC
>CAYMQX010000454.1:0-2508 GCA_964392495.1 uncultured Anaerolineaceae bacterium | reverse complement strand
AATGGGGCGGCAATACGATGGTGATCCCGGTCTCTGCCAAGCAGAAGCAGGGCATTGACGATCTGCTCGAAGCCGCCCTGCTGGTCGCGGATAATACCGATATCCGCGCCAACCCCAACGGCAAAGTCATTGGTACGGTCATCGAGGCCGAGGTGGACAAGAGTCGCGGCACCGTGGCCACGCTGCTGGTCCAGAATGGGACCCTCCAGGCCGGTGACATCGTCGTGGCGGGGACCGCCCACGGAAAACTGCGCGCCCTCTCCGATTACAAGGGCAAACCGATCAAGAAGGCGGGGCCCTCCATGCCGGTCTCGGTCCTCGGGCTGAGCGATGTGCCCTCCGCAGGCGATGTGTTCCAGGTCGTCGATTCTGAACGCGAGGCGCGCGAGATCGTCAGCGCCCGCCAGCAGGCCGCCAAGGAGCGCACCCAGACGCGGAAGGCCTCCCTCGAGGACATTTTTGCCAACTTCCAGGCCGGCGAAGCGCGCGAGCTCAACCTGATCGTCAAGGCCGATGTGCAGGGTTCGCTGGAGCCCATCATGTCCGAGCTTCAGAAGCTGGGCAAGGGCGAGATCGGCATCAAGATCCTCTACGCCGAGACCGGCAACATCGGCGAGAACGATGTCATGCTGGCCTCGGCCTCCCAGGCCATCATCATCGGCTTCAATGTCCAGGCGGATGTGCCCGCCCGGCGGCTGGCGGAAAAAGAGGGCATTTCCATCCGCCTGTACGAGATCATTTATCGTATGACCGAGGACATCGAGAAGGCCCTCAATGGGATGCTCGAGCCGGAGATCGTTGAGAAGGTCATTGGCCGTGCCCAGGTGCTGGCGGTCTTCCCGGCTTCCAAGCTCGGCAAGGTGGCGGGCTGCCGCGTGACCGAGGGCGAGTTGCGGCGCAACGCACGTATCCGCCTCTACCGCGACGGCGACGTGCTGTATGAGGGAGACCTGGCCTCCCTGCGGCATGAAAAAGAGGATGTCAAGGAGGTCCGCACCGGCTTTGAATGCGGCGTGGGCTTTAAGAGCTTCTCCAATATCCAGGTGGGCGACCAGCTCGTCTGCTACGTCATGGAAAGCTCTTCCTAGAGCGGGCCGGCGTCGCCATGCCTTCAGGGATCCGCCTTAAGCGTATTGCAGACCGCATCCGCCAGGAGCTCTCGGAGATGCTGATCCGGGAGATCAGCGATCCGCGCCTGGAAATGATTCATGTCACCGATGTAAAGGTGGACAGGGAACTGGCCTTTGCCGATATCTTCGTCTCGGCGGTGGAGGGCGGGGTGCGCAGCGAGGAGGTGCTGGCCGGGCTGGAAAGCGCCAGCGGTTTTATACGCCGGGCCCTCTCCCAGCGCGTGGAACTGCGTGCCTTCCCGAGGCTGCGTTTCCACTGGGACCCCACCCCCGAGAATGCCGATCACATCGAACAGGTCCTGGCGGAACTCCGCCAGCGGCAGAGCGGAACGAAATCAGGTAATTAGCGTTAACATTCCAAGACACAGGGAAAATCAAAATGGACAGTGGGATCATTACCGATATAAAAGAAAGACTGGAATCTGCAAGAGAGGTGGTCATCGCCTCGCATGTCCGGCCGGATGGGGACGCCATCGGCTCGCTGCTGGGGCTGGGGCTGGCACTGCAGGACGCAGGCAGGAAGGTGCAGATGGTCCTGGTGGATGGGGCGCCGTCCGCCTTCCGCCATTTGGAGGGCAGCGCGCAGATCATTACGGTGCCCGAAGGCACGCACGACACCTTCATTACCGTGGATTGCGCCGATTTCCGGCGCGTGGGCAAGGTCTTTGAGAACTTCGGCCAGCCGGATATCAATATTGACCACCATAAGACCAACGAACGGTTCGGCAGGCTCAATCTGATCGAGGCCGAAGAGGTGGCCACCTCGGCCATCCTCACACGTCACCTGGGGGAGTGGGGCTATAAGATCACCCGGCCGATCGCGGCCGCCCTGCTGACCGGCATCATCACGGATACACTGGGGTTCCGCACCTCGAATACCACGCCTGCATCGCTGCGCCAGGCCGCTGACCTGATGGAAACAGGCGTGGACATGCCCGATCTGTATATGCGCGGGCTTGTACGCCGTTCGTTCGCCGCGGCACGCTACTGGGGCGCGGGCCTCTCCAGCCTGAACAGCGAGGATGGGATCGTCTGGGCCACGCTTACCCTCAAGGATCGCGATGAGGCGGGTTACGGTGGCAACGATGACGCCGACCTGATCAACATGGTATCGGCCATCGACGGGAACCGGGTCGGGATGATCTTTGTCGAGCAGACCGACCACACGGTGAAGATCTCGTGGCGTGCGCTTGAGCCGGGGGTGGATGTCTCGCCGGTGGCGAAGCGCTTCAACGGCGGCGGGCATGCCGCCGCGGCCGGCGCCGATATCCCCGGCTCGCTGGCCGAGATACAGCCGGTGGTGCTGAAAACCACGCGAGAAATGCTGGGCCTTTAAGATATAATTCAGCCTACTATGTCATAATTACCGACATAGCGC
>CAYMQX010000453.1:0-2511 GCA_964392495.1 uncultured Anaerolineaceae bacterium | reverse complement strand
CCAGCTCAGGATCGCCGTTCCATAAGCTCCATCACCTCCTTTTGATATGCGCCGCCCGGTCCTTGCAAGACCGGGCGGCTTTTTGATGATCCAGTCCTCGCCCGGAATGGCCACCTTGGAGAGGGTCGTGCCTGCGGTCCAGGATCGCTGCCGCCAGCCTTCCTCCCTGAAGGAGGGAAAAAACCTGCCACGCCCATCGGGGTGACAGGAGGATGCAAGGAAAACAGGCTGGAAGAGGTGTTACAATCAAATTGTAAAGCGTGATTGGCTGGTCATCTTGCCAGGGGAAGTGGGCATCACCGATCCATCCCGGGGTGGGGAAAATATGCGTAAAGCTGTCCAACAACTCAGTCTTGTTCTCATCGTTTGCCTTTTGCTGCTTCCGGCTGCCTCCGTGCAGGCCATACAAGGCGCACCAGCCCCGGATCATGGCCTGGAGGATGGACCTGGCGGACCGATCCTCATCCTCACCCATGCCTCCTTCGGTTTTGGCCGCTACTATGGCGAGATCCTGCAAACCGAAGGCCTCAATGCCTACTCGATCGTCGATATCGCCGGCATGGACGCCACCCTGCTCTCTGCTTATGATGTCGTCCTGCTGGCACACATGACCCTGACCGACGCGCAGGCTGCCTTGCTCACGGATTGGGTCGTCGCGGGCGGCAACCTGATCGCCATGCGTCCGGACGAGCGCCTCGCTCCCTTGTTGGGGTTGACGCCCGCCGCGGGGACGCTTTCCAACGCCTACCTGCGGATCGATACTGCTTCAGGCCCGGGCTTCGGACTGGTCGATACGACCATCCAGTTCCACGGCGCGGCTGACCGCTACCTGCTCAACGGCGCGGCGGCCCTCGCCACCCTCTACACGGACGCGGACGCATCCACCACCAACCCGGCAGTGACCCTTGTGGAGGTCGGCTCCGATGGCGGTCAGGCCGCAGCCTTCACCTATGACCTGGCGCGCTCGATCGTTTATACCCGACAGGGCAACCCGGATTGGGCCGGGATGGAACGCGACGGCAGGCCGCCCATCCGCCCCAATGACCTGTTCTACGGCGCCTCCGCGGCGGATCCCCAGCCAGATTGGGTGGACCTCAACAAGGTCGCCATTCCGCAGGCCGATGAACAGCAGCGCCTGTTGGCCAGGCTGATCGAAAGCATGGAGATGGACCGCATGCCCCTGCCGCATTTCTGGTATTTCCCGCGCGACCTGAAAGCGGTGATCGTACAGACAGGCGATGATCATAGTGACGACCCCAGCTTCATCCTTGCCCGGTTGGATCGCTATATCGCTCTCAGCCCGCCCGGCTGCTCTGTGGAGGACTGGGAGTGCGTGCGCTCCAGCCTCTACCTCTATCCCTTCACGCAGCTGACCGGGGAGCAGGCCGCAGGCTACACTGCCCTGGGTTTTGAGATCGGCTTGCATCTCAATATGGACTGCGTGAACTATACCCCTTCGAGCCTCGAGGCTGCCTATGACTACCAACTGGGGCTTTTCGCCTCGCACTTCCCTTCGCTTCCGCATCAGGACAGTGAACGGAATCACTGCGTGACCTGGTCGGACTGGGCCTCCCAGCCCAAAGCCCATGAGTCCAGGGAGATACGGCTGGATACGAATTACTACTACTGGCCCGGCTCCTGGATAAATGACCGTCCCGGTCTGTTCACCGGCTCTGGAATGCCCATGCGCTTTGCAGACACTGACGGCTCCGTTTTCGATGTCTATCAGGCGCCCACGCAGATGAGCGATGAGAGCGGGCAGACTTATCCCTTCACCGTCGACACCCTGCTGGACCGGGCCTTTGGACCCGAGGGCTATTATGGTGTGTTCACCGTCAATATGCATACGGAACTCCAGGGAATCCTGGCGGATGCAATCATCACCTCGGCTCAGGCGCGCGGCGTACCGGTCATCTCGGGCCGCCAACTCCTGACCTGGCTGGATGGGCATAACAATTCAAGCTTCAGCGCACTCCACTGGCAGGATAACGCCCTTTCCTTCCATCTTGACGCTGCGCCCGGCTCGAACGGCCTGCGCGCCCTGCTCCCCCTCCAGAGAGCGGATGGCATCCTAACGGGTCTGATGCGCGACAGCGCGCCCCTGACCTTCATGACCATCACCATCAAGGGCGTGGAGTACGCCGCGTTCGATGCCCTCACCGGCGACTACACCGCCGACTACCCCCCCGACACCGCCCCTCCAGTGATCTCCAATGTGAACGCACTGGTCAACGCTGATGGGACCGTAACGATCACCTGGCTCACTGACGAACCGGCCAACTCAAGCGTGTCCTATGGATCCTCTCCGACCGATCTGGGCCTGTTTTCCAGTGCCAGCGCGTTGACAACTTCCCACAGCCTCAAGCTGAACGCACTGGCACGTGGTATCCCTTATTACTTCCGCGCAGGCTCCTCGGACAAGAATGGAAATTCCTCCGTCTCACCGCAGCCCCCGGTGCAGCCGTTGAGCTTCACGGTCCCGGCTTCCGGCCCCGCCAGGCCTGTCAAGGT
>CAYMQX010000452.1:0-2514 GCA_964392495.1 uncultured Anaerolineaceae bacterium | reverse complement strand
TCTGTGCTTGCTCTGCTGGCGCTGACCGCGTTCCTGATGGCTCCCGGCCTCGAGGAGCGCGCCGAGGCAGCGATCCTGCCTTCCACCCCAACGGCGACCCTCACGGCGCCTTCCGCAACAAAACAAGCTGCTGTCGCATCCACCCCCACTCTGAAGCTCCCACCCAAAGCCACTTCCACGCCGCGCCTTTTGACAGAAACCCCTACCGCGCTGACCCTGGCGGTCACACTGCCCACCACCGGGACCCCCACGATCACTCTCACCATCGAGCCCACTCCCGTCTATGCCCGCATCAGCTCGGACACAGGTGGAGGCGTCAACCTGCGCAAGACACCCAACGGTGCGTATATCGCCACCCTGGATAATGACACCGTCGTCGAGGTCCTGCCCGAGATCCAGGAGGTCAGTGCGACCTTCTGGGCGCATGTGATCGCCACCCGCAACGGCCGGCGGTTGGAGGGTTGGATCCTGCAATCCGTCCTTATCACCTCCACCCCCATCGTGGACTGGCAGCCTTCTGCCACCCCGACGCGGACACCCACTCCTTAAGCGATCCGATCAGCGCGACGCGGGCATGCATTCGCTGCCTGTATTTTCTGCCCCCCGCAAAGACTTTAAAGGTACACCAGGCGGGCCATCCAATACAATCCTTCCTGATAGAGGAGCAAGATGCCCATTCATTTTGGAACCGACGGCTGGCGGGCTGTCATCTCGGATACTTTTACCTTCGACAACCTGCGTATCGTCGCCCAGGCCATTGCGGATTCGGTCGCCTCGGAACACTGGGACAAGTCCGGCAACGGCGGCGAGAAACCTGATCCGAAGAAGATCGTGGTGGGCTTCGACACCCGTTTCCTCTCGGACCGCTTTGCAGGCGAGGTGGCGCGCGTCCTGGCCGCCAACGGGTTTACCGTGCTTCTGGCCCAGTCGGATGCCCCCACGCCGGCCATCTCCTATTCGGTAAAGCGCCAGCACGCCATCGCGGGCGTAATGATCACGGCCTCTCACAATGCCCCCCGCTACAACGGCGTCAAGCTTAAAGGCTCATTCGGCGGGTCAGCCCTGCCGGAACAGTGCCGGCGCGTGGAGGTCTATATCTACGACAACGAGCGCCAGGCGCGCGGCCCCAACTTGATGGATTACGTCAAGGCCCGTGAGGCCGGGCTGATCCAGAAGTTCAACCCGCTGCCTGCCTATTTCGAGCACCTCCGGACGCTCATCAACACCGATGTGATCGCCGAGAACCCCCAGCGCTTCGTGGTGGATGCCATGTATGGCTCGGGCCGCGGCGTCATCAAATCCTTCCTTCAGGGAACCGGTTGCGAGATCGCCGAGATCCGCGGTGAAATGAACCCCGGCTTCGGCGGAGTGCATCCGGAGCCCATCGGCAAATATCTGGGCGCCCTGTCCTCGGCGGTCAGTTCGGGGATGGGCAATTTCGGCCTGGTCACCGATGGCGACGCTGACCGCATCGGCGCCATGGATGAGCGCGGCAATTTCGTGGACCCGCACAAGATCATGTCCCTGGCGCTCAAGTATCTGGTGGAAAAGCGCGGTCTGACCGGTGCGGTCGTACGGACCGTCTCCACCACTCGCATGATCGACCGCCTCGCCAACCGCTACGGTTTGAAGGTATACGAAACACCCGTGGGCTTCAATCACATTGCAGATCATATGATGCAGGAGGAAGTGCTGATCGGAGGTGAGGAAAGCGGTGGCATCTCCTTCAAGGGGCATATCCCCGAAGGCGACGGGCCCATTATGGGGCTGCTCCTCGTGGAGTTGATCGCCGAGTCCCGCCTTACACTTGCAGAATTGGTGGACGACCTGCTTGCGGATGTGGGACCCGCCTTTTATGAGCGCACGGATCTGCGCTTGAGCCGCCCGGTGGCCAAGGCCGAGATGACCGAATACCTCACCGGACAGGCCCCTGCGGCGATCGGTGGACAACCCATCCAGGAGATCAGCCAGAAGGATGGCGTCAAATACATCATGGCCGATGACTCGTGGCTGCTCATCCGCCCGTCCGGCACCGAACCCGTCCTGCGGGTGTATGCCGAGGGGCGCAGCCGCGAGATGGTCAAGGCGTTGATGGGATACGGAAAGACGGTGGCAGAGAACGTCGTTTAGCGCTCATCTCAAGAATAAAAAAGATGCCGCCCGGTCCATGGGCGGCATCTTTTGGTTTGCAACGCCGGGCGTCAGGTCACGTTCTGAGGATTGACGATATAAGGCCACCAGTTGTTCAGGATGCCGTTCCTGCGTCCCGCGCAGCGAGGCAGATGGTTCAACCACCATTGATGATGGGCGCGGATGTCGCCGCCGCCCCATTCGTCCGCGTTCACGTCCCGCACATCCCCCTTGAAGTTGGGGAAATTGTCCAGCCAATCGTAGCACTCGCTCTTGACCGGGACGCGGCTGTTCCACTCATAATCCTTGCGGCTGTTGGGGGCAAAGTGGATCGTGCCGATCGCGGATTTACCCGAGGCCACCATATCGTAGCGCGTGAAGCGG
>CAYMQX010000451.1:0-2521 GCA_964392495.1 uncultured Anaerolineaceae bacterium | reverse complement strand
GACCTCCTCTCAGGGAATTGTCGATTACCTTCCCAACCTGGTCCCGCCGCCTACGCCCATGCCGCGCAAGCCCGCTGCGCCTGGGAATATCACAGCGATATTGGAAAGCTGCGGACACGGACCCAACCGCTTCAATAGAGATTGGATCCCGATCGTGGTCGTGAGCTGGAAAGACCTGTCGGATGATGAGGATTCCTTCCTGATCCACAGGTATGGACAAGTAGTCGGTCGCGCCAGCCGGGATGAGACAAGCTACCGGGATTCCTTTACAGTTACGACCAACGGGGAGGTCAATGTGATCTATGCCGTCAATTCCTATTCGCGGTTGGGCGGGGAGTCCGAGCCGGTCGAGGTCAAGCTGCACTTCGTATGTAAATAGGAGAACGAGGATGATCAAATCGCTTCTTCACAGCCTGATCCTGGTCGCCCTGCTGACGGGATGCCGGACCCCGCCTCAACCCAATGCGACAAATACTCCGCCCGCCGATCCGACATTTACTGCGACCATCCCCAGCCTCCCAACATCCACTCCTCCTGCACTGGCCTATGTGGGCGGCAGCCTGCCCTGTTTCGCCGGGCCGCAGGTGGACGGGAATATCGTCGGCACGATCGAGATCACGGATGCTCCGGAGATTCAAGGTGTGGACAGCTCGGGGCAGTTTTGGGCGGTCCGGCGCGAGGACGGCGGCTATTGCTGGATCGAGGCGGCCTATGTCACCGCCAGCAACGACCCGGTCGAAGTGGATATCCTGATGCCTACTGCCACTCCGAAACCGCCAGCCCCACCTGCCCCTAAAAACGCCTCGGCAAAATATACATGCTTCATGATTGTCGCGGGCCCCCGTCACGTGGACGCCATGCTCTCCTGGGAGGAAACGCAGGGCGCTGAAGGATACCGGGTCTACCGTGACGGCAAGGAGATTGCAGACCTGGATGCAAGCAAAACTCTTTTTTCGACCACTATTGAGAGTGGACTGTTTGGCAGTGCTTCCGGTCTGGCAATCTACACCCTCGAGGCCTATAACTCGAGCGGTGAGTCCACAGTGGAATTTAAGATCAAGAGGTTCTGCAATCAGTAAAATGAAAAAACAAACAGGCCGCACAGAGGTCCGTGCGGCCTGTTGATTCCAACGGGTTACCGCCTAGGTGCCTTCCTGCCACGAGTTCAGATATTTGACCTGTTCCTCGGTAAGCACGTCGATCTTCACGTCCATGGCCTCCAGTTTAATGCGGGCAATCTCGGCATCGATATCGGAGGGAACGGAATACACTTTCTTTTCCAGCTTGTCGGCATTCTTTGCCATATACTCCGCTGAAAGGGCCTGGTTGGCAAAGGACATATCCATGACCGAGGCCGGGTGGCCTTCTGCGGATGCCAGGTTAATCAGGCGGCCCTCGCCCAGGATGTTGATCTTGCGCCCATCCCGGGTCTCGTACTGCTCCACGAAGGGACGCACCAGGGTCGGCTCGCCTTTCGACATCTTTTTCAGCGCAGGGATGTTGATCTCCACATTGAAGTGACCGCTGTTCGCCACGATTGCGCCGTCTTTCATCGCCTCGAAATGATGCCCGTCGATCACGTTCAGGTCTCCCGTGACGGTGCAGAAGAAATCCGCGATCCTGGCCGCATTCTGCATGGGCATCACCTGGTATCCGTCCATGACGGCCTCCAGCGCCTTCAGCGGGTCTACCTCGGTCACAACGACCTGCGCGCCCATCCCGCGTGCCCGTGAAGCCAGGCCGCGTCCGCACCAGCCGTAACCGGCCACCACGAACACCTTGCCCGCCAGCAGCACATTGGTCGCGCGAATGATACCGTCAATGGTGGACTGGCCCGTGCCATAGCGGTTGTCAAAGAAATGCTTGGTCTGCGCATCGTTCACCGCGATCACCGGGAAGTTAAGCATCTTGTCCGCGGCCATGGCGCGCAGACGGATGACGCCCGTAGTGGTCTCCTCGGTCCCGCCGATGATGTTTGGGAGCAGATCGCGGCGGTCCTTGTGCAGGGTGGAAACCAGGTCAGCCCCGTCATCCATGGTCATATTGGGTTTGTGGTCCAGGGCCGCAGTGATATGCTTGTAATAGGTTACATTGTCCTCGCCCTTGATCGCAAAGGTGGGGATTTCATATTGATTCACCAGGGCCGCGGCCACATCATCCTGGGTGGAAAGCGGGTTGGAGGCCGTCAGGACCACATCCGCGCCGCCTTCCTGGAGCGTGCGCATCAGGTTGCCCGTTTCTGCGGTTACATGCAGGCAGGCGGAGAGCCGCATTCCTTTTAACGGCTTTTCCTTGTTGAAACGCTCACGGATCAGGCGCAGGACCGGCATTTCACGCTCTGCCCAATCGATGCGGCGCCGGCCGCCTTCGGCCTGGTTCAGGTCTTTGATATCGTAATTATTCATTGAAGCTCCTTGCAGAAATAAGTGGATGGAATATGTCCTTTGGAATTCAGAGGGTGCTAATCGGCTGCCAGGCAGTCCAGACGCCCACCGTCGTCAAAATGCTTTCGGAAGCGTTC
>CAYMQX010000450.1:0-2526 GCA_964392495.1 uncultured Anaerolineaceae bacterium | reverse complement strand
TTGCGATCCTTTTCGGTGCGTTGACGGTCATGACACACCCTGAAGCCGCCGTCCATTCAGTCATCGCGGCATTGGTATTTTACCTGGGGATGGATCGTACGTTGACCGGACTGGCGCGCGGTGCGGGGATCGCTGCCGGGGTTGCCGTGTTGAGCGCCCCCTGGTGGCTGACGGTCATCCTGCATCATGGACTGGGAGGCCTCAGCGCGCCCTTCACAGCCGTAGGGCAGGACAACATCAGCCTGCCACTCCGTTTTGCAGCATTATTCCGATTCCAATTTACAGACGAACCATTGATCTCGATTTTGGCGGTGTTGGGGTTGCTCGGAGCCGCCCTCTTATTAGCGCGCAAGGAATTCATCCTGCCCCTGTGGCTGGCTGCATCAAGCCTGCTCGAACCACGCGGCGCTGCGCAGTACATGATAGTTCCCCTCGCCCTGATGGCCGCCGCCGCGCTGGAACTGCTGATCCTGCCCGCATTGAGAGGCCGTCTGGTTGAGCCCGCCGCACCTTCCTGGCTTAACGATCTGCTTCAGGATCGTTCGGTCCGTGTGCTGCTTGGGTTCCTGACCATCTACATCCTCGTTGCCGCCCTGCTCATGGCTTCTTCACTTTACCGGACGATCACGCTCAAGCCAGCCGACCTAAAGGCCCTTCAATGGGTACAGGCCAACACCCCCGCTGCCTCCAGGTTCGTCCTGATAACCGGTGAAAACGCTCTGGCAGGCCCCACTTCCGAATGGTTCCCCGCCCTGACCGGGCGCAGAAGCCAGGCCACACTTTTTGGATACGAATGGGTGAACGACGCAAAATTCGCGGCGCGGCGGGCCGCCCACGATGCCCTTCAAGCTTGTATCAACCGCGATCTTGCCTGCCTTGAGGAATGGAGCCGCGAGACCGGACTGCCCTTTGATTACGTCTATCTCAGCAAATATATGGAGGGCAGGCCCAACCTGCCCGCCTTGGCTGTGTATCTGACTTATTCGGCAGGCTACCAAAAAGTATATGACTCGGAGAGCGTGGTCATTTTTCGCCGGCTGTCATCTGGTCAGTGAGGCGTCAGCTAGCTTGTCTTGATCACCGCGTCCAGCATCAGGGCGATGAAAATAAACAGCAAGTACATGCTGGACCAGCGGTACATGCGGAAGGCCACCTTGTTACCCGGGACTCGCAGCACCCGCCAAGCCGCGTATATCAGCCCACCTCCCAGCACCAGCGCCGAGACAAGGAAGATCGTCCCGGTGAAGCGGAAGACCGGCAGCAGCAGGGTAATGCCCACCAGGATCACCGTGTAGATCATTATCTGGCGGCGGGTTTCTTCTTCCCCCCGCACCACCGGCAGCATCGGGACACCGGCCCGCTCATAATCATTCTTTCGTACGATGGCCAGCGCCCAGAAGTGCGGCGGGGTCCACATGAACACAATGGCGAAGAGGATCAACGCGGCCAGGTTGAGGCTGCCGGTCGCGGCAGCCCATCCAACCATTGGCGGTATCGCTCCAGCGCCCCCACCAATCACGATATTCTGCACAGTGGCTTTCTTCAGCCAGACGCTGTAGAACAAGACATAATAAAAAATACCCGCCAGGGATAGCAGCGCGGCCAAAAGGTTCACATACCCCGCCAAAATATAATAGCTCGCCAAGCACAGGGCCAACCCGAAGGACAGGCCCTCAGCTGGAGTCAGCCTTTCGGCGGCCAGCGGGCGTTTTGAGGTCCGCTGCATGTGGCGGTCCAATTCCCGATCTATGTACTGATTCAGGGCGGAGGATCCACCGGCTGCCAATGCCCCACCCAGGAGCGTCCACCCGACCAGAGGAAGCGGCGGCCAGCCTTCGTACCCCGCGATGAGCCCTGCCAGGGTCGTCGCAAGCAGCAGCCCTACGATCAGCGGTTTGGTCAGTATGAAGAAATCCTTCAAGCGCTGTTTTGCATCCAGCGCAGGGACGATTTCAGGATCGCGCGCTCCGAGCCCGGATACCAGAGTCAATGCAATGAGGGCAATCCAGAGGGAAGTGGCCGTCAGTCCATGCAGAACCTCCAGGTGGCGCGGGTACCCGGTGGTTGCTCCCAGGGCGCCGATGAATGCCTGCCCAAAAAACAACACAGCCAGCACAGTCGTCATGGGCAGGAGCAAACTATTCTCCCGCTGCTCGCGCCATGCTTTGCGCAGGATATTGAGCATCAGGAAAGCGGCCAATGCCACCAGACCGCGGTGGATGAGCTGCACCCAGCCCTGGGGCTGCGCAGGCCAGCAGACGGGCCAGCCGGAACACAGGGCAGCCGAGCCGGTGACTGTCACCAGCCGCCCAACCACTGTCAGCGCCAAGACAACCACCAGTAAGGCAAGGATCCGGCGGGCAAATGAGGACTTCAAGGAATACTTCATCCCTTTTTCTCCTGTCTCCGCAAATAAATGAACGGGTAACCGAAAAAAAGCAGGGCGGCAAATATGAACCATTGTCCCGCATAGCCCGCATGTGGGCCTTCCGTGATCTCAATTTCCGGCTGGGGAAATGATCCTGA
>CAYMQX010000449.1:0-2529 GCA_964392495.1 uncultured Anaerolineaceae bacterium | reverse complement strand
TCACCTGCAGCATCCCCCTGACCTGGTCCAGGCTGCGGGAATGGTATTTCATCAGAATATTTCCCGAGATGCAGAACATGAGCGACTTGACCAGGCTGTGATTGATGGCCTGCAGCAGGCCGGCCAGGATCCCTGCCGGGCCTCCCAGGCCAAAGGCCAGCACGATCAATCCCATGTTCTCCATGCTGGAATAGGCCAGCAGGCGCTTAATATCCCTCTGTACATACATGAAGAAGGCGGCCGCCCCCACCGAGAGGGTGCCGAAGATCAGATAGAGCGTTTGTGTAAAAGAGACCCCCAGCACCAGGTTGGTGATCGTCCCGAAGCGGAAAACGACCACGAGGGCGCAGTTCAACAGGACCCCCGAGAGCAGCGCGCTGATGGGGCTGGGCGCTTCGCTGTGGGCGTCCGGCAGCCAGGCGTGCATCGGGAAGAGGCCGGCTTTCGTCCCATAGCCCACCAGCACAAAGACAAAAGCCATCTTGATGAGGGTCGGGTCCAGCGCCGCCGCATTGTTGACGATCTCGGTCCACAGGACCGCACGGCCCGGGATCTGCATGACATTGAAGGCATCCGAATACACCAGAACGGTTCCATACAGGCCGAAGGCCACTCCAACGGTGCAGATGATGACATATTTCCAGGCTGCCTCCAGGGAAGCCCGCTGCCCGTAGATGCCGACCAGGAACGTGGAGCCGAGCGTGGTAGCCTCCACGGCCACCCACATCATGATAATGTTGTTGGCGGTGACGACCAGCAGCATGGTAAAGAGGAACAGGCTGAACAGGCCATAGTAGGTGCTCAGCTTGCTGTCAGTGAAGCCGCCGCTCTCCAGGTCATGGCGGATGTAACCGACGGAATACACCCCCACCAGAAAGCCCACCACGCCTATGATGAGAAGAAAAATGGCGCCCAACTCATCAACGTGCAGCCAGTCATGCAGCCCGAAGATGGCCCCGCCGGTGATCACATCCTTCACGGTGAGAAAGGCCAGCGCCAGCACCAGCGTCACACTCATCAGATGCACGATGTGGATGACCACGCGGCTGGCGGATCCCAGCCAGCGGGCGGTGAAGGCGATCAATGAAAAGATCAGCGGGATGAGCAGCAGCCATGTCAGGTACGCGCTTTGCATCAGGCACTCATCCTTTCAGCGTGCCCAGGTCACTGGTGTCGAGCGTGTGCAGATTCTTGTGGATCTGGTAACCGAGTACCACCATGATGACCACACCGAAGACCGCATCGGTGGCGATGCCGATCTCCACCAATTCCGGGGCGTTATAGGCCAGCAGCGCCAGTGTCAGGTGCGAGCCGTTCTCCATCAGGCAGAAGCCCAGGAGCTGCTTGAAGAGGTTGCGCTGGGTCAGGATGCACAATTCCCCGAAGAAGAAATGCGCCATCGATACCGCCAGCGCCGGCTTGAAAGGCTCGGCGGCTTTGAGCTGGATCTGGTTGACCACAAGGAAGGAGACCGTCACTGCCATGGCCGCCAGCAGGAAGGAGATCGTGGTGCCCATGCGGTTGCGCGGATTCTCGGGATCGCCCACGCGCGAGAGTGTGCCGTACAGGATCCAGGGCACCAGCACCACCTTGGTCACAAAGGCGCTGGCCGCCCAGAGATAAAGCTGCTCCGCATGCGTGGCATATGCAAGCACGATGAAGATGCCCACCAGCACCATGGATTGCAGGCTGTACATCAGCGCCGACCAGCGCGGGTGCTTGACTTCAATGACCAGCAGCGAGGTCAGGATCAAGAGTCCGGCAAGGCTGTTTACCAGGGTCACACTTGACATACCTGCCTCCTAGGCCATCCAGGCGGCCGCAAAAATACCCGAGACCAGCGTGAGGACCGCCAGGCTGAGAAGCACAAACTGCATCGGGAGCGCCAGCGGCGCGGCGGCTGCCACCTCTGCGGAGGGCTCTCCATTCACGGCTGCCCCAAATACCCGGAACAGCCAGGCGAAGCTTCCCACCGTTTCCAGCACCGCGATCACCATCACCGCCATCAGGAAGGGATTGTGCCTCGCCGCCGTGAACCCCCCGGCCAGGATGGTGAATTTGCTGAAGAACCCGTTGAAAGGCGGCACGCCGCTGACAGCCAGCGTGGCAAATGCAAAACATATCCCGACCAGGGGCATCTTCTGCATGATCCCTCCAAGCGAGGGGATCATGCGGGTCCCGGCCGTGTAGCTCAGGGCGCCGGCCACCAGAAAGAACAGGCTCTTGGCAAAAGCATGGTTGAAGATGTGAGCCACCGCACCATCGAAGGCCATCTGCGAGCCGAAGACTGAGACCGATAGCGCCAGGAAAATGTACGAAAGCTGCGTGATGGTCGAATACGCCAGCAGCCTTTTAAGGTCCTTCTGCGGAAAATACATCGCGAACCCGTACAGCATGGTGATGATCGCCATGACCGCGCCGAGGGTGCCGATGACCGGGGGGACCTTTCCTGCCGAGACAAGGGCGCGGGCAAAAATATAGACCCCCACTTTGACCATCGAGGCGGCATGCAGGTACGCGCTGACAGGC
>CAYMQX010000448.1:0-2549 GCA_964392495.1 uncultured Anaerolineaceae bacterium | reverse complement strand
CGCAGGATCAGGTACACCAGCAGCCCCGGCAGGTTGAGGACTGCCACCAACAGCGCCGAGAGGATCTGCACAAGACTATCACGTGAGCGCGTGCGGATGTCCCGATAGGCCCAGATAATGAGCGCCACCCACAGCGCCGCGAGGAAAGCACCCCCGAAGGCCGTCAGGATGAGCAGCAGGTTGCTGAGGAAAGCCGGGTCAAAGGTCATGGAAATGTCCTTCGGCTTCTATTCTACCCTCCAACACTTCCCCCTACAATCCCGCCCTCGGTCAGCTTGCGCAGGTCCTCCAGCGCCGCATCGATCTCCGCCGCATTGACCGGACGGTCCTCGTCGCGATGTCTGAGCGCGCCGGAAGCCGCCTTCTCATGCGCCACCTCCCGGATGGGCGCATTGCGTTTCAGCGCCTCCTTCACCAGCGCCGCCCCCTGCTCATATCCGATCAACGGGTTGAGCGCCGTCACCACAATGGCATTCTTCCCCAGCCAGCCCGCGGCCTTCTCACGGTTGGCAGTAACACCGTTCACCGCGCGCTCTGTAAAGGCGGTCACCGCACCGATGAGGACCTGCATCATCTCGAACAGCTCGTGCGCGATGATGGGCATCATCACATTGAGCTCCAACTGCCCCGCCTGCGCGGCCAGCGCCACCGTCGTATCGCACCCAACCACATGGAACATGGCCTGGTCGAGCATCTCCGCCAGCACCGGGTTCACCTTTCCCGGCATGATGGAAGAGCCCGGCTGAACCGCCGGCAGGTGGATCTCATCCAACCCCGTGGACGGCCCCGAAGCCAGCAGCCGGAAATCGTTCGCAATGCGGATCAGCGTCAGTGCCGTGGTGCGTATCGCCGCCGAGAAATCCGCCGGGTCGGCCATGGATTGCATTGACTCGAAGAGGTTATCCGATTCCTTCAGTCCCAGTCCGGTCAGTTCCGAGAGGCTGTGCACCATCCGCGCGTGATATTCCCGGTGCGCATTCAGCCCCGAGCCCACCGCCGTGCCTCCGATCCCAAGCCGCCGCAGCCCTTCTCCCGCACGCCCCACACGTTCACCATCCCGCCTCACCGCTTTTGCGTACGCGCCGAACTCCTGCCCCAGCCGCACCGGGACCGCGTCCTGCAAATGCGTCCGTCCCGATTTAACCACATCGTCGAACTCCACCGCCTTGGCCTCCAGCGCCGCGGCCAGGCTGTCCAGCGCCGCCAGCAGCTCGTCCAGCCTCCACAGGCACCCCAACCGGATCGCCGTGGGGATGGTGTCGTTGGTGGACTGCGCCATATTTACATGGTCGTTGGGACGGACCCGGTACTCCCCCAATCGTCCACCCAGGATCTCGGTGGCGCGGTTGGCGATCACCTCGTTGGTATTCATGTTATGGCTGGTGCCGGCCCCCGCCTGAAAGGGGTCCACCACGAAGTGAGCATCCCAGCGGCCCTCCATGACTTCCATGGCTGCCTGCATGATGGCGCTCGCGTATTCCTCCGGCAGCAGCCCCAGGTCGCGGTTGACAGCCGCCGCCGACCATTTGATCGCTGCCATCGACCAGATGAACGCCCGCCAGGGCTTGAGTCCCGAAATGGGAAAGTTCTCCACAGCCCGCTGCGTCTGCGCGCCGTAATATGCCCCCGCGGGGACGCTTACATTCCCCAATGAATCCTTTTCAATGCGTACTGAATCGCTCATGGCCGCCTCTCAGGGTGTTTGGAATTTGAAATGCCAGTCGGTTCCATCCTGCATCAGTGTCGAGCTTTCCCCGATCACCTGGTAGAAGGTCCTTCCGGGTCGTAAAAATATGGGCATCCCTGCCTCGTCGGTGAGCAGCAGAGGCTGGTCGATGTCGATGCGGTACCACTCAGCCGGATAGGCCAACCCATCCCGGAAGATATACGCCTGTCCCGCATTGACCGGATCTATGCGATACACCTCGTCTTCCTCCTCGAACTGGTTGGCAAATGTATGTGGGGCATAAATTACCACGATATTCTCCGCCGTGATCGGCAGTCCCGTCAGTGCATCGCTCAGCGGAGCATACGCACGCGGTTTCTGCTTTACCAGGTCATTGGTCTCCTGGTAGCGGAAGTAGCGGTGGCTGGCCGCATCGTATTCCCAATAATTGTAGCTGTAAGCCGAGTAATCCGTATAGATGCGCTGACCGGCGAGATTCGCCGGCTGCGGCTCGTCGCTGAAGAAGCCGCTGCGCAGGTCCTGCCGGGCGTTATCCACATCGGTGCGCCCCGCCAGGCAGGCCGCAAAGCGGGTCGTATCGAAAAAGACGTTGTTGTAATTATCGCGTGCGTATTTTCCCACGTAGAATGGCGGGCAGGAGGTGAACCCGGGGACGGTCAGGAATGGCGCAAAATCGCTGCTGTAGAAATACTGCTTCTCGCGCGGATCGGAGTACTTGTACACCAGGAAGGCATGGTACATGCGCAGGATGTGCTCATCGAAAAACCGCCCCGAACGCACCGGTCCAACCATCTGCGCATCCCTGGAATAAAAGACCGCAATAAAGCGCGTATCCCCCCACTCGATATAATACTCGTAAGCC
>CAYMQX010000447.1:0-2555 GCA_964392495.1 uncultured Anaerolineaceae bacterium | reverse complement strand
CCCTCCCTGCTGGACCTGCTTCACCTGCCCTTTATTGATCCTGCGATCTCACATATCCTTTCTGAACTGGCCGAACTGGGCGTCCTGCTGTTGATGTTCCTGGCGGGGATGGAACTGCACCTCAACGACTTGGTGCGCAGCCTGCGCCCCTCCCTGTTTGCCGGGGGGCTGGGTGTGATCCTGCCGCTGGCACTGGGCTGGGCCATCGGTCCGTTCTTTGGCATGGACCCGGCCTCCTCGCTGTTCCTCGGACTGGTGCTGGGCGCCACCAGTGTCAGCATCTCCGCGCAGACGCTGATCGAACTGAAAGTTCTGCGCAGCCGCGTGGGACTGGGGCTGCTCGGCGCGGCGGTCTTTGATGACATCCTGGTGATCCTGCTGCTCTCGGTATTCCTGGCGCTGCAAACCGGCGGCGGAAACCTCATGCAGCTCAGCCTGATCGTGGTCAGGATGTTCGCCTTCCTGGCGCTTTCCATCGCTGTGGGGGTGTGGGTGATTCCCTGGCTGCTGCGTCGTATCGCGCGCCTGCCGATCAGCCAGGGTGTGGTGACGCTGGCGTTGGTGGTGATGCTGGCCTACGGTATGGCCGCCGAACTGTTGGGAGGCATGGCTGCCATCACAGGCGCCTTCCTGGCTGGCTTAATGACCGCCCGCAGTTCCGAGAGGGAGCGTGTGGAGACGGGAATGCATGCGCTGGCTTACGCTCTCTTTGTGCCGTTGTTCTTCGTCAATATCGGGTTGGCCGTTGACCTGCGCGATCTGCCGGCCGAGGCCTACCTGCTGGCGCTGGTCATCATCCTGGCGGCGGTCATCGGCAAATGGCTGGGCGCGGGGCTGGGGGCCCGCCTCGGCGGGCTGAGCCTGCGCGAGTCTGCCCAGCTGGGGGCCGGAATGATCTCGCGCGGCGAGGTGGGGTTGATCGTCGCGAGCGTGGGGATCCGCGAAGGGTTGGTCTCCGGGACAGAGTTCTCGGCCATTGTGGCGATGGTGCTGGCCACCACGCTGATCACGCCGCCCATCCTGCGGGCTCTCTTCTCCGGCGGGAAGCCCGGGCCCGCCACCTCCGAACCTGAATTACCGCTGGAGGAAACAAGCTGATGTATCTCGTCCTGTTCATCCTGCACAACCCCGATTATGTGGAGGAATTGCTGAGCGCCTGGGAGCGCATTGGCGTCAGCGGTGTGACCGTACTGTTCAGCACCGGGCTGGGACGGCTGCGCCAGCGTAAGGGGATCCGCGAGGACCTGCCGCTGATGCCCTCGCTGGCGGATTTTTTCGAGACCCCTGAAGACCTGAGCCGCACGTTCCTCACCACCGTCCCGAATCACGAACTGGTGGAATCCCTGCTCAAGACTACCCGCAGCATCGTGGGGGACCTGGATGATCCCGAGACCGGCCTGCTGTTGGTGCTGCCGGTGGTTGAGGCCTATGGAATGAATAAAAGAAGGAGCCGATGAACACCGAGCCTGTCCGTCTGTTGATCCTTGCCGTGGTACAGGAACAGGACCAGGAGGTCGCCATGCATACCCTGGAGAGGCTGCACATCCCGGCGGTGTACCTCGCCAGCACGGGGGGCTACCTGGGCCGCCGCAACGCCACCCTGATGATCGGCCTGCCGCAGAACCGTGAGATCGATGTGCTGAAGGCGCTGAAGGAAACCTGCCGCCAGCGCGTGGAGTATATGACCCTGCCTCTGGAGGGGTCCGCCATGCCCATGCCCGCGCCGGTGGCCGTCACCGTGGGCGGAGCGACAGTCTTTGCGCTGCCCGTGGAACGCTTCGAGGAGATCTAGCCATGAAGATGATGATCATGATCGTGAAGGATCAGGATGCAGACATGCTCACCCGCGAGCTGACGGCCGCCAATTTCCGGGTGACGCGCGTGGCCTCCACGGGGGGGTTCCTGCGCAGCGGTGTGGTGACCCTGCTGATGGGGCTGGAAGACGATCAGGTGGGGCCTGTGGTGGACCGCCTGCGCACCATGTTCCAGCCGCCTTCCGCGGAGCCGCATGTCACCTTGTTCGTTGTGCCGGTGGAGGAATTCGAACAGGTCTAGGTCAGACCAAACTGAACGGCCGCGGCCGTCGCACAAAGGGCCACCGCGTTGATGGAGAAGTGCAGGAAGATGCCCGGCCAGAGGGAATCGGTGCGCTCGCGGAGGTAGGCCAACATGCACCCCAGCAGGAAGGTGGGGATCAGAGCGACCCATTGCAGGTGGAACCCGGCGAAGATGGCCGCGCTTAACAGCATGGCTTTGACCCAACCATAGCGCCCGCGCAGGCCGGGGAAGAGAAAGCCGCGGAAAAAGATCTCCTCCACGATGGGGGCCAGGAGGATCCCCGCCACGAGCAATGCAGCCGGAGCGCCCAGTTCACGGTATAACTCAAGGATGCTGTCGCCCTGGGTCTCGACGCCCAGTTCCATCAGCAGCAGGTTGTGAAGGATGATGAGGGGGTAGATCACGATCACGAGCCCGCATCCCAGAGCCAGCCCGTCCCAGTCGAAGCGGCGGAAGCCGAGATGCTCCCAACTGATGCGCCTGCGCCCCAGCACGAT
>CAYMQX010000446.1:0-2564 GCA_964392495.1 uncultured Anaerolineaceae bacterium | reverse complement strand
CCAGGAGCGCCTGGGTGAAGATTCCGGTTTCTCCGAAGTAATCGGCTGTGGCCTTGCTCCAACCGCCGAATTCTTCGATGGTGAACAGGTCGGCGATGGGTGGGTATTGCGCCGCCGTGGCATTGGCCACCTCTGGATCGATGGAGCGCAGCCCGTAGTGTGAGAAGACCTCCTGCGCCGGCTTGGTGAAGAGAAAGTCCACGAATGCCTGGGCTGCCTCGCGCGTGCCGTGCTTATCTGCATAGACATCCACCACCGCCACCGGGTTCTGGATCAGGATGGTGGACTTTGGAAGGACCATGTCATATTCCTGGCCCTGCCCCTGTGCGACCAGCACTTCGTTCTCATAGGTGATGGCTACGCTGCCGATCCCGCTCTCGAAGTTGGTGATGCTCTCGCGTGCGCCTTTGTCCATCACCTTGACGTTCCGCAGGAGGTCCAGCACGAACTCGTGAGCCGCGGCGGGGTCATGTGCAGGTACGCCCTCCACCTGCCCGCGCAGCAGGGCGCCGTACAGGGCAAGCAGGTTCCACATTGCGCCGCCGCTGGTGCGCGGGTTGGGCGTCAGGATTTCCACGCCGTCCTTCACGAGGTCGTTCCAGTCCCTGATCCCCAGGGGGTTGCCCTTGCGCACGGCGAAGGCCACCACGGAGGTGGTGACGATGCCTTTATTGTGCGCTGCCTTCCAGTCCTGTGTGATCAAGCCTGCCTCCGCGATGCGGGTCACATCCGCCTCCAGTGAGAGCGCCACCACATCCGCCTCGAAACCCTCGACCACCGCCCGGGACTGCGCCCCCGAGCCCAGGTAGGACTCCTCGAAGGTCACGATCTGTCCGGTCTTTTCCTTCCAGTAGGCCTGGAAAAGGGGGATGATCTCACCATAAGCCTCGCGCGGGGTGGTGTAGGCGGCCAGCGTCAGCTTGACAGTTCCACCCTGTGAAGCGGCCTGCGTGGCAGCCCCCCCAGACCCGCTGCAGCCCGTGATCAGCGCCACGATAAAAAACGAAAATATCAAGATCTTCTTCATTTCCTGGATTTCTCCTTTTTTCTTTCCTTACGGCAGCCGGTCCTCAAAATCCCCATCAATTTATCCCCAGGTAGTTCGACCGGACAATGAGCAGCGAACAGTCGCCCGCATCCTGCATCACTTCCTGGATGACCCCTCGCAGTTGGATATGTCCCCCGCGTTGGGGCAGTGGCGCGCCCATCACCACCAGGTCATGGTTGCCCTGGCGGATCTCTTCCGCGATCTGTTCGGCCGGTTCTCCGATCCTCAATTCGCTGTCGGTGGGGACGCCGAACATCTTCAGGCTCTGGACGCCTCCGGCCATGAACTGTTCGCGGCGGTGCTGCTCGTATTCGTCCTCGGCCTCACCCTTCACCACTGAGAAGAGCTTCGCTTGCGATCCCAGGTGCCGCAGCAGGCGGGCGGCGAACATCACGTCGTCCTTGCCCGGCTCACCCATGGAGGCGCATACCAACGCCTTCTCCATGTGCGCGCTGGGATGCGCGGCCAGCAGCAGATGGTGGCTGCCGCTGCGCAGTACCTGTTCGGCCAACTCCAGGCCTTCCACGGGGCGCCATCCCAGCACCACCATATCCACTGGGTTCTGTTCGATGGTCTTTGCCACGGCCTGCGGAATCGGCAGGTGCTCCGTCTGCACCTCCACCGAGGCCATCCCGCTGCCCAACTGCTTGCGGGCCTCCTGGAGGTGCCCGTTTAACAGCCCCTCTTCCTTCCCCACGCCCAGCAGCGTCAGGCGGGCATGCGACATGCGCGCCAGGTAGCCTCCCAGGCTGATCGCCGACTGGCTGCGCAGGTTCCCATCTGTGACCACCAGAAAATTCAGGCCGGGATGTGAGAGAGCGTGCAGACGGCGCACCCCCACCCAGGCCTTCCCGTTGAGAGCGAGTGGATGGGATGCCGCCTGGTCCGGGGAGCGGCTGACCTCGATGGCGATGGTCCGACTTCCGAAGGGGACGGCCGGAGAAATGGCTCTCACACCGGCGATGGAGGGGATTTCCAGCCGGACGCGCTCCGCCGGGCCGTTGAAGGCCAGGCTGGTCACGGTTCCCTCTCCCAGGGGCGTGCAGTCCAGGTCTTCCGGGCTGCCTGCCAGTGCCAGGTCCTCCGGGCGGAAGACCACCTGCACGCGCCCGTCCATGCTGAACCGGGCGGCGCGCTCATCCAGGCCATAGACCTGCGGCCCGATATGGATGTGCCCGCCCTCCGTCCTGCCTACCAGGATGTTGGCCGTCCCCAGAAAGGAGGCCACGAATTCCGTTTGGGGGTGCTGGTAAGATCGCGCGGCGTGCCCACCTCCACCAGCCGCCCGTAGCTCATCACGCCGATGCGGTCGGCCAGGTCGAAGGCCTCCTCCTGGTCGTGGGTGACGAGGATGGCCGCCACGCCCAGCTGGCGCTGGATGGCCTTCAGGGAGCGGCGCAGCTCCACGCGGATCTTGGCGTCCAGTGCGCCAAGTGGCTCATCCAGCAGGAGTACGTCCGGCTCCAGGGCCAGGGCGCGCGCCAGGGCCACCCGCTGCTGCTGCCCGCCCGAGAGC
>CAYMQX010000445.1:0-2572 GCA_964392495.1 uncultured Anaerolineaceae bacterium | reverse complement strand
ACCCATGAAATTCGAGACCCTTGCCATCCATGCCGGCCAGCAGCCCGACCCCAACAACGGCGCCGTAATGACACCCATATACCAGACCTCCACCTACGCCCAGGATGGGATCGGCAAGCCCCGTCAGGGTTATGAGTATTCACGCACCCTTAATCCCACCCGCAAAGCCCTGCAAGACTGCCTGGCGGGGCTGGAGGGCGGCGCCTGGGGGTTGGCATTCAGTTCCGGTATGGCCGCCATCGATACGGTCCTGCGAATGCTCGCCAGCGGCGATCATGTGGCAGCCGGGAACGACGTATATGGCGGGACCTTCCGACTGTTCGACAAGGTGCTGCGCCGCTTTGGGCTGGATTTCACCTTTGCAGATACGACCGACCCAGAGAACCTCGCCGAGGCCCTCAACGCTTCCACCCGCATCGTCTGGCTGGAAACCCCCACCAATCCCCTCCTGGCAGTCACCGACATTCAGGCCGCCGCGCAGATGGTCCACTCGCACCCCAACCGCCCCCTTCTTGTGGTGGATAATACTTTCGCCACACCTTATCTTCAGCGCCCCCTGGAACTGGGAGCAGACCTTGTAGTCCATTCCATGACCAAATATCTGGGGGGGCACTCGGATGCGGTCAGCGGCGCCATCGTTGGCCGCGATCCAGCCTTATTGGCGTCACTGGCCTACCTGCAAAATGCGATCGGCGCGGTCCCCGGCCCCATGGATTGCTTTCTGGTGCTGCGCGGCATTAAGACCCTGCCGGTGCGCATGGACCGCCACGCTGAAAATGCCACACGTATCGTGGAATTCCTGAAAAAACAGCCAAAGATCGACCGGCTCATGTATCCCTTCGACGAATCTCATCCCCAAAGCCAGATCGCCCGCCGCCAGATGAAGAATGGCGGCGGAATGGTGTCCTTCATCCTGAAGGGTGGGCGAGAAGCGGCGGTGCGCGCCGCCGAGGCTGTCCGCCTTATCACGCTGGCGGAGTCCCTGGGGGGCGTCGAATCCCTTATTGAAGTCCCTGCCGCCATGACCCACCTCTCCGCCGCCGGCTCACCTCTCGAGGTAGACCCGGGTCTGCTGCGTCTTTCGGTGGGCTTGGAAAATGCCGAGGACCTGATCGCCGACCTGGAACAGGCTCTATCGCAAGCCTGATCCCTGATGGTTCCCATAAAGATCAGGAGCAGACTTTCGTCCGCTCCTGATCTTTTCTATTTCGCGTGGATCGCCACCAGCGTCACATCATCATCCTGGCTGGCGCCGTCCTCGTAATCCAACAATGTTTTCAGCATGATGTCGCACACCTGCTGGGCAGGCAGGCCCACCAGCTTGCAGAGGGTCTCCTTGATCCGATCCAGGCCGAAAGCTTCGCCCTGTGGGTTGCGGCAGTCGGTCAGCCCATCCGTGTACATCAGGAGCGTGGATCCGCCGGGCAACGTGAGCGCCAGCTTGTCCACCACGATATTCTCCCACATCCCCAGTGACATACCCGGCCCGTGCGGGAGCCGCTCCACCCTGCCATCCGCGGTCAGGAGCAGTGGGGGCTCATGCCCGGCGCGCGCATAGGCAAACTCCCGCGTCTCCAGGTCCAGTGTGCCGTACAGGGCAGTCACGAATTGGGTGGTTTTCTCCAGGCGGGTGATGTGATGGTTGACAAGCTGCATCACGTCCACTGCATCCGCGGCGATATCCGCTTCGGCCATGATCAGGGCGTGCGTGCGCGCCATGAAAAGCGCCGAAGGGACGCCCTTGTCTGCCACATCCCCGATCAGGATGCCGATCTGGACCTCCGTCACCGGGAAGACATCGTAGAAGTCGCCGCCCACCTGGCGGGCGGGCAGGATGCGTGCCCCAAAATCATAATCTCCCACAATGGGGAGTTGATCCGGCAGAATACTGAGCTGGATGTCCGCCGCCACCTTCAGTTCGCGCTCCAGCCGCTCCTTCTCGACCAGCAGCACCTGGGCAGCCTTCAATTCATCATAGGCTTCTTGCAGCGCGCGGTTCTTCTCCACCAGGTCGTGGAAGGAGGCTGAATTGGTGGCATCCAACCGCTGGCTGAGGATCTCCACCATGGAAAAGGCCAACTGCGGCCAATCCGCCAGTACCTCGTTAAATTTATCCCGGCTCATCGTCCAGACCCGCGCCCGATCGCGCACACGGACGCTGGCTGTACGCTGCCCTTCCGACATAATCAGGCTCATTTCCCCCACATATTCGCCCGGCCCACACAGGCGCAGAAGCATCTCATCCGGAGTATCCGCTGCCAGTACCACCTCCAGCGAGCCATCGGCGACCACGTACAGGCTTTCGCCGGTGTCCCCGGCCCGAAACAGGTAGCTCCCCGGTTCGAACTCATCCAGCGGCAATTCATCCACCAGCTTGACCAGCTCCGGTTCGGGCAGGTTTTTGAACAGAGGGATCTTGAAGAAGGCTGAATCGCTCATGATGTTTGCCCGCGCAGATCCACGGTTTCCTTTCCGGCCAGCTTGTCCTGGATGCGCTGTACAACGGTCTCAAGATGGACCTGCCTGTTCACGAAATCCAGGTCATCGGTGCGAATGGTGAGTACCGGGCACA
>CAYMQX010000444.1:0-2573 GCA_964392495.1 uncultured Anaerolineaceae bacterium | reverse complement strand
GCGGCGGCCACCTCGGCCTTGCTGCGGTTGTTGTCGGTCTCGCGGAAGAGCACCGAGCGGCTGAGGTTGGCGGCCTCGATCTTGTCGAAGTCCACAATGAACAGGTTGCCCACACCCATGAGCGCCAGGTTCTTGATGACCTCGTTGCCGAGGGCGCCGGCGCCGATGACCAGCACGCGGGCGTCCTGCACCTTCTCCTTCTCCCACCAGGAGATGAACTCGAAGGTGCCCAGGCGGTCCTTGTGCAGGTTGGGGATGTGGATGGGCTTCTCGCGGGCGATGGGCACGCGCACGGGTCCCGTGCCCGGCTCGCTGATGGCCCTCACCCCGGGCGGGACTGGCCGCGTGTTGCGGGCCAGTTCCTTGGCGTCGGCCATGTTGGATTCGTTGATGGTCCGTACGAACCAGCCCACGCCGCGGCGGGAGTCGATAAGCTTGTACTCCTCCAGCGACTTGAGGGCTTCGCGCAGGGTGGAGCGGCTGATCCCGAGCTGGTTCATCAGTTCGCGCTCGGGGGGCAGTTGTGCGCCGGGTTTCAGGCTTCCATCCAGGATGGAGGCTGCCAGTTTTCCAGCGGCGGTCTCGGCCAGGGATTGGTGATCTACGGGTTGGATTTTTATCATGGCTTCTCTCGTGGTCTGGTGGTCAGACCAGACTGAGCAAAGTATAGGGAGTTGCCTCACACAAGTCAATAGGCGATCATGGGAAAGCAGTACTATTTGCAGAGGTGCAAAGAAATTAATCTGAAAATCAGCCTTTTTTTATTAAAAAGGGGCCAATTTTGCATGAATTTATCGAAGTGCTCTCTCCAAGGCCGGCACTTCCCTCCGCATTCAAGGAAGGGCTGGCAGCTGATATGTAAAGTGACATTGACATTCTGTAAAGTTCGCTATATAATCTTTAAGTCAAGTCCGCTTTACATGTTGAAAAGGAGACCCTCATGAACATCAAGAAATATTTCCCCGGGGCTGCAACCGGGCTGGCAATCGGAGTCGCGATCGGCGTCGCCCTCGATAATATTGCGGTCGGCATTGCGATCGGAATTGCCTTGGGCGTTGCCCTCGGCAAACCCTCAGCCAGGCAGGATAAGAAGAACGGACCGCAGGATGATGCCCAATGAAAGAAGGCCAGGTCCGCAGACGCTATTTCCGGGAGTTGAGCCTTGCCCTGGGGCTGTATGCCGCAGCGCTGATCGCCAGCGTGAGCGCCCTCAACCGGTTCGAACTCCCCCAGGCCGCCCGCGTCCTGCTGGCGGTCATCCCGGCCCTCCCCACCCTGTTGGTGTTCGTCTCGATCCTGCGCGGGCTGCGCGACAGTGACGAACTCCAGCAGAAGGTCCACTTCCAGGCGGTTGTTTTCGCAGCCAGCCTGACCGCGCTGCTGACCTTCAGCTACGGCTTCCTGGAAGGGGTCGGCTTTCCCAGGATGCCGACCATGCTCGTCCTGCCTCTGATGTTCGGCCTGTGGGGTCTCGGCCTGGCGATCTTCTGGAGGAGGTACCAGTGAACAACCGCCTCAAGGTCTTGCGCGCTGAAAGGGATTGGTCGCAGGCAGACCTGGCCGGGAAGCTGAACGTCTCGCGGCAGACGATCAATGCCATCGAGACCGGGAAATATGACCCCAGCCTGCCGCTGGCTTTCAGGATCGCGGAACTGTTCGGCAGGAGGATCGAGGAGATATTTATGCCGGAGAACGGCGCGGGCGTTTTCCTGCCCGGAACAACCGGGCGGGAGCCGCCTGTCCCTGCTTAATCCTCCACGGCAGCCTGCGGACCCTCCAGCGCAGCTTCCCGGCCGCGTACCTGGAGGCCAGGTCGATACTTTCTGCGACCATTTGAGAGCGCGGCGCGGCTATCCTCCACGCAATTCATTTCCACAGGAGAACCTCCATGAACTTCACTATCCTGTATGCCGCACTCACCCTGCTGGCCCTGGTCGTCATCTTCGGTCTGGCTTATAAAATAAAGGGGATGAAAACCGCCCTGCTGGCCGCCGGCGCGGCGTTGATCCTCGCGGCCGTTATCTTTATCGCCTCAATCCAGGTTATCACCGCCTCCATGTAATACCGGCCCGCGCCTGCGCTCATCGACAGGTACTACAATGGAAGCATTACCCTGATCCAGGAGGTCTTATGTTCGGGACGATCGCACGCGTGCAGGTTGCACCCGGGAGGAAGGAGACCCTCCGGCAGGTCATGGCCGAGGACGCCTCTGCCGTGATCCCCGGCTGGATCGCGGACTATCTCTTTGAGAGCGCCGCGGACCCGGGGGTCTGCCACCTTGTGGCCTTGTTCGAGGACGAGGCCAGTTATATCGCCAACGCCAACTCGCCCGCACAGCACGAGCGTTATCTCAAGTTCCGCGCCTGCCTTTTGGAGGACCCGCAGTGGAATGATGGGCATGTCCTCTCCGCCGTGGGGCCGGGGGCGCATCACACAGCCTGAGGCGCGGCATCTGCGCCCGGCGCGAGACTCGCGCTAAGCGCCGCCTCTGCTCCCCCGTTCCTTTCAGGAAAGGGGACCGGGGGGATAGGTCCGCGAGAGGCGAGCCCGGAGGGCTTTCGTGGGAACTGAGC
>CAYMQX010000443.1:0-2579 GCA_964392495.1 uncultured Anaerolineaceae bacterium | reverse complement strand
CGCCGGTATGCCCGATGTGGCGCTGGATGCGCCACTCGGGCGATCGCAGCGACATTTTTTTTAGGGTCGCTCCGTTCAGAGCGGGGCCATGCCTTCCCTTATTCTTCCTTCTGCCCCAACTGCACACCCATCGTGTTAAAGCCCGAGTCCACGTAGAGCACCTCGCCGGTGATGCGCCGGGAGAGGTCGGAGGCCAAAAAGACCGCGGCGTTGCCCACGTCCTCGATGGTCACGTTCTCGCGCAGGGGCGACATATCCGCGAAGTGTTTGTACATATCGCGGAAGCCGCCCACGCCCGCCGCCGCCAGCGTGCGGATGGGACCGGCGGAGATGGCGTTGACGCGCATCTTCTGCGGGCCGAGGTCGTAGGCCAGGTAGCGGGTGGAGGATTCCAGCGCGGCCTTGGCCACGCCCATCACGTTGTAGTGCGGAGCCACCTTCACCGAGCCGTAGTAGGTGAGGCACATGAGCGAGGCACCGGGGTTGAGCAGCGGCAGAAAGGCGTTGGCCAGCGCCACGAACGAGAAGACGCTGATATCCAGGGCGGTGCGGAAGCCCTCGCGCGTGGTCTGGTAATAGGGCTTGCTCAGCTCCTCCCGCCCGGCGAAGGCGATGGAATGGACCAGCACATCCACCTTCCCGAAGTGCGCGGCAGCCTTCTGCGCCACGGCGGCCAGGTGCTCATCCTTCGAGACATCGCACTCCTCCACCCAGCGGCAGTCCACCTGCGCGGCCAGGGGGTGGACGCGCCGCTCCAGCGCCTCACCGGCGTAACTGATGCCCAGCTCGGCGCCCTCGCGCTTGAAGGCCTGGGTGATGCCCCAGGCAATGGAACGCTCATTGGCAAGCCCGAAGATCAACGCTTTCTTTCCGTCCAGTAAACCCATGTTTCCTCCGTTTGGCGAAATTCAGACCCGCAGGGTTCCCGCGCCTCATCAAGCCGCGCCGGGCGAACCCCGGGGGTCCTCCGATTTTGAAAGTCCTTCGAGCCTCCAGCCTTTGACCAGCAGCCTCCAGGGCATGGAGAGCCAGGGCTCCGGCGTAGTATTTAAACCCACGCGTGGGCCGATGGTCACGCTGGCGTCGGGGACGGGGAGGCCGGGTTCGATCCACAGCCCGGCGGCGGTTTGAGTCAGGTCGGCGCCGTTGAGCAGGCCGTCAATGCCCATTGCCTGGCAGAGTTTGCCCGGCCCGAAAGTATCCCGCCCGCCCCGGCGCTCCAGCATCCGCTCCATGCCCTCCACCGGCTGGATGGCGCGGATCAGCACCGCCGCAGGCCGGCCCTCCGGCTCCGCCACGACGTTCAGCATCCAGTGGTTGCCGTAGGTGAAATAGACGTAGGCATGGCCGGGCTCGCCGTACATGACCCGGGTGCGCTTCGTAAGCCCGTGGCGCGCATGGCAGGCCAGGTCCTCCTCGCCGATGTAGGCCTCGGTCTCGGTGATCCAGCCCGAAAGGCGCCCGCCGTCGAGGATGCGCACCAGCCGCGCGCCGATCAGGGCGCGGGCCAGCGACAGGGTGGGCTGTGAGTGGAAGCTGCGGGGGAGAGGCCGTGGACGGGTCAATGGAAGCGGGGGTCCCGTTGAAGGGTGAGGCGCAGCCCCTCCTCGAGGGCGATGGAGGGCTGGAAGCGCAGCTTCTCGCGCGCCCGGGCGAGGTCGGCGCGCATACGCGAGACTCCGCCCGAGGACTGGGCGTTATAGACGACATTGGCGCGGCTGCCGGTCACGCTCAGCACGGACTTGACCAGGTCGCGGACCGAACATTCCTGGCCGGAGCCGACGTTGATGACCAGGCCGTCGATGCGCGGGGCGGTGGCGGCGGCCACCATGGCCGCGATGACATCGTCCACATAGATGTAATCGCGCGTCTGGCTGCCGTCTCCGTGGGCCACCAGCGTGCCGCCGCGCAGGGCCTGCCTGAGGTAGTGCGGCACCACCGGCGGGTGCGAGGGCGGCAGGTGCTGCCCCGGCCCGTAGGCGTTGAAAATCCGCAGGCTGACCGTCTCGATGCCCCACAGCGAGCCGATGGTGCGGACGTAATACTCGGCGGAGAGCTTGGAGACCGCGTAGGGCGAGCGCGGGTTCGGGGTGAGGTCCTCCTGCAGGGGCTGGTCGGGGAGGTCGCCATAGACGGCGCCGGAGGAGGCCAGGACGACGCGCTTGACGCCCACATCGTGGATGGCCTCCATCAGCGAGACCGTCCCGCCGACGTTGACGGCGTTGTAATCGCGCGGGTACAGCACGGATTCAGGCACCGAGACGCGCGCCGCCAGGTGATACACCACGTCCACTTCCTGGAGCAGGGTCCACAGGCGCGGGCGGTCGTTCACATCCCCGCGTGTGAAGTGGACATCGGGGGAGAGGCTGTGCGGGTCGCCGGTGGAGAGGTCGTCCAGGCCGCGCACCTGGTGGCCTTCGCGCGCCAGCAGGTTCGCCAGGGAGGCGCCCAGGAAGCCGGCCGCGCCGGTGATGAGGAAGTTCATGGTGGAGGATTATATCAGCCCCTCCCGGCGGACCTATCCCCCCGGCCCCCTTTCCTGGGAGGAAAGGGGGGGAGGCGCCAAGATGTCGCTGCGA
>CAYMQX010000442.1:0-2601 GCA_964392495.1 uncultured Anaerolineaceae bacterium | reverse complement strand
CTTGTCTTTATAAGGAGAGTGTGATGAAATCCTACCGGTTTTTCTTGGCGATATCATTATTGGCGCTCACAGCCTTGTTTTGTTCGGCCCCGGTTTTTGGAAGTCCAACGGGTATGGCATCCACAGAGACGGCAGGGGGCCCGGCACTTCAGACCGAGGTGGCTTCTCAATTGACGCGGGTCGCATTGACAACCAATCCCCAGGTCCCTGCCGTGCTGCCGGGTTCGATCATTGGAACCCTCAGCTATCCTGCCGATGCCCTCCCGCCTATGCGCGTGACCGCATTTGAGGTGACCACCAGTCAACCCTTCTTTGTGGATACGGCGCTTAACCAGGCCGGTTTTCAGATAGCCGATCTTCCGGCCGGAACCTATTATGTGGTGGCTTACAGCCTGGGTGGGGGGGCATTCCCATTTGGGCTGGCAGGGGCCTATACGGAGGCGGTTCCTTGCGGATTGACCGATTCCTGTACCAGCCACAAGCTTCTACCGGTGGTCGTATCGAATGGACAGGTTACCGGTGATATTCGCCCTGCCGACTGGAATGCTCGAGATCTCCCCCCCATGCCCGGCCAGGTACCTCCGACAGCTGTACCCACTGCTGCCGCGGCACAGGGGGGTACGATCCAGGGCTCGTTGAGCTACCCATCGGAATTTATTCCTTCTCTTACCGTGGTGGCGTTTCGCCTGGGTGGACCGCCGGGAGATTATTCCTTTGTGACCACTCAACAAGGACAGGAAACCTATTCGATCCCTGTCGAAGCAGGCCAGTATTTTGTTGTGGCATATATCCTTGGTGGCGGATATGCAGGGGGGTATTCTCAGGCGGTCCCATGCGGCCTGCAGGCATCTTGCGGCGATCATTCGCTTATTCCGGTTACCGTGGCCGATGGGGCGACTGTGACTGGAATTGACCCCGCGGATTGGTTCGCCCCGGAAGGTGCATTCCCGCCTTACCCGCTTCCTTGATCCCGTGGTAGTTGATTTCCGTCGCTTGCCTATCAGGTTCGCGCTGCTGTTTTATTCAGATAAATCGTCCTTCCAACTCGATCATCACTGCCAGCCTTCGTGAGTCGCCGCCTAGACGGTTTTATTCTGGTTTTCTCCGGCTTGCTGTGCCGCAGCTTCCTTTGGTTGGGGAAAGATTCCCATCTCGCTCGACCGCACCTCTTCAACCGCGAAGAAGGTTCCAGGGGCCAGATCGTGGATCAGCTTGACCACGGTTCTGATGTTTTTCCTCTGCACGACTGTGTATAAAAGGCTGACTGGTCCTTGTGCCCCTTCTCCCCTTACCTGGGTCACCCCAAAGCCTGCTGCCCGCAAGGCAGAGGTTAGCTCATCGGAGTTCTTTGCAAGGATGATCCGGAGCACCAATGTGCCGATCGCCATGCGTTCCTCGATCTTCATCCCAACATAGGTTCCTGTGGCAAAACCCGCGGCATATCCAATATAGGCCACGGGATTCTGGACGTTTCCTACAACCTGACTTACGATGACGATCCAGATCAATACCTCCACGAAACCCAGAAGCGGCGCGATTCTACTTTGGCCGCGCGAAGTAAAGATGATCCGCAGTGTTCCCAGTGTCACGTCCACCACTCGCGAGGCGAAAATCAAGAGAGGCAGAATCACCCACATATACCAGTCGAAAGTGTGCATTGAAGATCCTTTAATTTATAGGACTGATAGGGTTTTTAACCCTCGGTTCCGTAGAGACGGGAGCCCCAAGAGATGAAGAGGCCGAAAATCGAGAGGACTGCCGCCATTTCGATAATATGGTTCTGATGACCAAGCAGCACCTGGACTGCAAACGCCAGGATTGGAATAAAAATAATCAGGCCAATCACGCGGCCTCGGTTCTGCGATTCGCTGTCCTCCCGCTGCCGGAGCAGGATCGCATAAGCCCAAAGGATCAGGTAGATGATTACCCAACCGACAAAAAAAAGCAGGTCCCGTGTGCTGCTGACGTAAAACCGGAAAACATAGATCAGCCAGACAATCGCGAGTGATGCGACGATCAGAGCGGCGGTCTTTCTCATCCTGGTGTGCCCTCCCGGTCTTGTATCGATCTGACCCATGCAATCTTATCATGCCACGGCTCGCTTCTTCGAGGGGCTTACAGCTCCCTTATCTTGATCCGTGTTGTTTGAAGTTATGGTTCTCAAGTAGGCTCTGCAATTTGCCGGATCGTGCCTTCCCGGGTCCTACCCTGTTCTTGCGATGGTGTTTTGTCATTTTTTCCAGCTTGTGCTGCACCGCCTCCTCCTCCAGATTCTGGAGTATGGGCTTTGGAGCCCCTTATTCGTTCAATGCTATAATAGAACCTCTGTTCCCAATTTGATAGAGCGAAAACATGGATTTCAAACTTCGACCCCCGTTCCAGCCCATGGGCGATCAACCCGAGGCTATCACAAGTCTGGTGTCCGGCGTTCGCGATGGCATGCGAAATCAGGTTCTCCTTGGCGCCACTGGCACGGGGAAGACCTTCACCATCGCCTCCGTGATCCAGGAGCTTCAGATGCCCGCGCTGATTATGGCGCACAATAAGACCCTTGCCGCCCAGTTGTACTCCGAGTTCAAGGAATTCTTCCCCGAGAACGCG
>CAYMQX010000441.1:0-2612 GCA_964392495.1 uncultured Anaerolineaceae bacterium | reverse complement strand
GGCCATTACATCCCGGGCATTCTGGTTCTTGGGGAAGGCGATCACCTCGCGAATATTGGGTTCGTCGGCGAGCAGCATAACAAGCCGATCAATTCCGGGAGCCATCCCGCCGTGAGGAGGCGCGCCATATTCAAAGGCCTCCAGCATGTGGCCGAATTTCTGCTCGATCTCTTCGGTTTTGTAGCCCAGGAGCTGGAAGACCCTCATCTGTATATCGCTGCGATAAATGCGGAGGGAGCCCGAGGCCATCTCGAAGCCGTTACACACCATATCATAAGCATCCGAGAGAATGGCGGCTGGATCGGTATCAAACTTGGGGAGGTCGTCCAGTTTGGGCATGGTGAAGGGATGGTGCTCGGCATCCCATCGATTTTCATCTTCGTTCCAACTGAACATTGGGAAGTCCACCACCCAGGCGAAGGCCATTACATCCTTATCAGCCAGTTTCAACTGGTCGCGCAGGGCAAGGCGCAGGGATCCCAGCACCTTGTTGACGAGGATTCGCTGATCGGCTGCCAGGATGATCAGGTCGCCTTCGGCGGCCCCGACCCGCGTTTTGAGCGCTTCGACTTCATCTTGAAGGACAAACTTGGCGGCGGTCCCCTTAATTCCCTCTGAGGTGAGTGCAAGCGTCGCAAGGCCCTTGGCACCGAGGGATTTGGCCAACTCGGTTAAAGCATCCACTTCCCTGCGCGTGAAACCGGCGCAGCCGGATGCGACGATGCATTTAACAACGCCGCCTTCATTCAGGGCGGACTGGAATACACGAAATTCGCTCCTGGCGAAGACCGCGCTCACATCCATTAATTCCATTCCAAAGCGGAGGTCAGGCTTGTCAGTGCCATAACGATCCACGGCCTCGCGGTAACTCAGTTTTGGCCATGGGGAGCGAAGGAGGCGCTTGTGAGGCGCAACCGCCGGGATCATTTCCGTATACAGGCCTTCCACAAGAGAAAGCACATCATCGCGGTGAACGAACGACATCTCCAGGTCGAGCTGTGTGAATTCGGGCTGGCGGTCGCCACGAAGGTCCTCATCGCGGAAGCAGCGCGCGATCTGGAAGTAGCGATCCATCCCGGCCACCATCAGGAGCTGTTTCAACTGTTGGGGTGACTGCGGGAGGGCGTAGAAATGACCCGGATGAACGCGGGAGGGCACGAGATAGTCACGCGCTCCCTCGGGGGTGGCCTTGAACAGGATGGGCGTCTCGATCTCGAGGAATCCGTGGTCATCCATGTAATCGCGCATGAATTTTATGACCCGGTGCCGCAGGATCATGTTTCGGGTCATTCGTTCACGGCGAAGGTCCAGATAGCGATAGCGCAGACGTACTTCCTCGCTCTCGTCCTCATCCCGGCTGACCACGATCGGGGTTGGCCGGGCCATGTTGAGGACCGTGACCTTGCGCGCCTGCAGTTCGATCTCTCCGGTGGGCATACGTGGGTTAAACTGATCGGAGGGGCGCATCTTGACCGGACCTTCAACCTGCAGCACCCATTCGGCGCGGGCGGATTCGATCAAACGATGGGCATCAGGAAAGGCTTCCGGATCGGTAACGATCTGGGTAATGCCGGTGCGGTCACGCAATACCAGGAAGATCACGCCCCCAAAGGTGCGGAAATTGTGCACCCAGCCCGCTAGCGTGACCGTCTGACCGGCGTTCCGGGCTCGTAACTCGCCGCAATCATGGGTTTTATACATGGAATTGGACCTCCACAGATTCCGGGGATCGGGATTTCCCGGGCATAAGTGCATTCATACAAAATAAATCGCCCTCCGCACGGGGCGTTGGGCGATTCTGTCATTCTCCAGGTGAAAGTCACCAAGCCAGGCTTCGCCCAACGACCATCCGGTTGTTATCAGAATTACCGTTGTCGGCGGAGAGAGCGACACAAATCATAGTAGGCGTATTATAGCATAAGTCTGCAAACCATCATTCACGACAGAGAGCCGGATGGAAATAGAGCGTTTTCGTGGGCGTCAGCAGATTGTAAGGAAAAACGACACAAAAGTGGGCCCGATGGGGGAGATCATGGGGAAAGACCGACTTGAAAGAGAAAGAGAATTGCAGTATTTTAGGGGAGGAACTGATCCAACTTCATTTTTTGAGGAGAATATCCATGACACTTCGAAACCTGTTCTTGTTAAGCGCCCTGATCGCACTGCTGGCCTCGCTCGGACTGCTGCTTGGAGCGCCAACCGTGCTGGCAGCATTCAAACTTAAGACCGGAGCCAGTGAAAACCTGGTTGCCCAGCTTCTGGGAGCGTCCTTGATCGTCCCGGCTTTGATCAGCTGGTTCGCACGGGATGTCAGCGACCCGGGTTCACGGGCGGCGGTGATCGTGCCGCTTTTCCTTTTTAATGCGATCGCATTTGTCCTGACCCTGCTGGGTGTGATCTCCAAGGCTGTGGGTTCATGGGGATGGCTGGCAGCGATCCTGTTCCTGTTTTTTGCTCTGGCCTTCGGATACTTTCAGTTCGTCCGCACATCAGACTGACTCTTTACGATCCTGAGGGCAGGGGCTGGCGGCTGGAATGGAGCCAGGAGAGCGACTTCTTGCCATCCGGAGGGTTTAAGTCTATACTTGGTCAACCCAAAGGAAGGAGCCGCC
>CAYMQX010000440.1:0-2626 GCA_964392495.1 uncultured Anaerolineaceae bacterium | reverse complement strand
CCGGGCAGGGCGCCGCTGGCATTGAAATAGCGCAGGGCGGCGAAATGCAGGCCGTAGATCTGCCGGTACCACTCCAGGGTCTGCTCGGTCATCAGCTTGGTCTGGCCGTAGACGTTGGTGGGGCCAAGAGGCGAGTCCTCGGAAAGAGGAGTCTCGCTCGAGGCAAAGACGGCAGCAGTGGAGGAGAAGACAAAGCGCCGCACACCGGAGCGCACCGCGGCATCCATGAGGGACACGGAGTTATAAAAATTATTCTTGAAGAAACGGCCCGGCTCCTTCATGCTCTCGCCCGCCTCAATGAAGGCTGCAAAGTGGACAATGGCATCAAAGGACCCGGCCCGCAGGGCAGCGGTGAGGGCGGGCTCATCCGCGAGGTCGGCATGGACAAAATGTGCACCCTCGGGGACCGCGGCGCGGTGGCCGGTCACAAGAGAATCATAGACCGTGACGGAATGGCCGGCCTTTAAGAGCGCTTCCGCAGTGGCGGAACCGATATAACCGGCGCCGCCAGTCACAAAGATGTTCATGCATGTCCTCCAGAAGTCCTGTAATCGATCAGGGGGCTGCCAATGAATAGCGGGATTGTTTCGCCGCTCCGGGCGCAGTTGCGCCCGGAACGGCTCGCAACGACATACACAGAATTATATCAACCGCGGAGGTTATTCCTGCACCCAGGCAGAGGCATACCAGCGGAGGTACTCCTCGACATGCCTGCCCCAGTAGGCTTCGGTATGGTCCCCAGAGTAGAGGTGGAACTCGTGCACCACATCCAACCCGCTGAGGATGCGCTCCAACTGGCGCACCGCACCCAGGTCTTTGTCGCGGTCGCCCACGTCCAGCCAGAGGCGGGGGAAGGAGGCGGCAGGGATCGCCTTGATCCATGCGCTGAGGAGGGGGCCATCGTCCTCGAAGACGGCCGGAGAGTGCAGACCCAGGGCGCCGAACAATTCCGGGTGAGTGAGGCCAAGCCGGACGGTCCAACCGCCGCCGCGCGAGAGGCCGCCCAGGGCGCGATGATCGCGGTCCGCGAGGGTGCGATAGGAGGCGTCGATGTAGGGGAGGAGGGAATCCAGCAGGCGCGCACCGAACTCCGGTCCAGCGGAGAGGTTCCAGTAACGGTCATCGGGAAAGACGATGATGAAAGGCGGGACCTCACCGGAGAGGATCAATTGGTCCGCAGCAGAGACGGCGCCCAGGCGGACCCACTGGTCATCGGTGTAGGTCTGCCCGTGGAGCAGGTAGAGCACGGGATAGCGCAGGTTCTGTACTTGGTCGTAGCAGGGAGGCAGGTAGATGAGATACTGCTGGGGAGGTTTGGTCGTCTCCAGGACGCCCTCGTCGAGGCGGCCTGGCTGAACCAGGCAGCCCGGGGGTGTGGGCGTCGGACTGGGCGCGGGAGTGGGTGTGGGGCTGGGGGTGAGGGTGGGGGCCTGTGCGGAGGGGGTAGGGAGCGGAGTGGGGGCGGGGGCACAGGCCGCGGAGCCGAGCAGGAGGAGGGCAGCCATCCATCCGGCTGCTTGACGGGTATTCATCGGTCGGGATTATACCCGCGGGGCAGGTGGGAAAAAGCAGGACACGAACCACACCCCGTCTGCACAAGGCGAACGGCAAGCCAGCGGGAAAGACACGGAAGGATGCGCGCCGATTTTTTTAACGCAAAGGTGCGAAGGCACAAAGACAGGAAGGAGAAACAAGAAAGCGGAATAGGCCGATCCGGGAGAGGGTTTTATCATTTTCATGTAGAATGCCAATACATCCCTGGGGAACCCTGTGGAGTAAAGCTGCGATGGATCGAGACGACATGGAGTTGAGGAAGGCCAATTTGACGAAAGACTCCTGGTATCCCGCCCCACCCGCCCTGCGGGCACCCTCCCCAAATTCTGCGAATTTGGGGAGGGCCGGGGAGGGGTAATGGTCCGCGCCAGGAGAACCACGCCGCAAGGCTACAAGCATGCGCGAGCCCTGCGCAGGAACATGACCCCCTATGAACGCAAACTCTGGGCCAGGCTGCGCGGCGGCCAGATCGAGGGGCTGCGATTTCGACGTCAACATGCCATTGGCAATACGATCGTGGACTTTTGTGCCATCCGGGAAAAACTGATCATTGAGATCGACGGCAGTCATCACACGGAACAGGCCGAATATGATGAGGGTCGCACAGAGTTCCTCGAATCCCAGGGATACCGGGTCCTCCGTTTCTGGAACAGCCAGGTCGAAAGAGAACTGGATGGAGTCATACAGGTCATAAGGAGCGCCATCAAAGAGAACAGACGGGCTGCTTGACGGAGGTTCTCCGTGCGCTTATACTCTCGTTCGCAACACCTATCGGGGTGTAGCGCAGTCCGGAAGCGCACTTGCTTTGGGAGCAAGGGGCCCTGGGTTCAAATCCCAGCACCCCGACTGGAAGGAAAACACCGCTTGAAGGGCGGTGTTTTTTTGAATCTTCAGCTTGATCATGAGGTCGGTTCGACAATAGTTTCTCTTTTTTTTATTAGGTTTTTGTCCAACATCCTTCAGTCAGGATTTTGGCTCTTCTGAATTCTTTGGCTAATCAGCAGCTCTGATAATTCTTTGTGGTGGCTCGTCCTCATATTGACAGTGCGAATCTCAAACCCATGCTCCTCAG
>CAYMQX010000439.1:0-2633 GCA_964392495.1 uncultured Anaerolineaceae bacterium | reverse complement strand
TCGTGGGAACTGAGCAGGGGCTTCAGCCCCGGCGTCCGCAGGAGGCGCGCTGCGCAAAGCCTCCCCCCCTTTCCTCCCAGGAAAGGGGGCCGGGGGGATAGGTCCGCACGAGGCGCTTCACAATTTCATGTACAATTGGCGTATGGCCAAACAACGCTACTATGTCGTTTGGAAGGGGCGCAGAACGGGGGTCTTTCACGCGTGGGAGGAGGCGGAGAAGCAGGTCAGGGGATATGTGGGCGCGGAATACAAGGCTTTTCACTCGCTGGCCGAAGCCCGGGCCGCACTGCAAGGGCAGTACCAGGATTACAAGGGCAAAGCCTCCACGCTGGGGAGATGGAGGAGCGCCAGCGAAAAACCCCTCCTGCCGAGCATCTGCGTGGACGCGGCCGCCTCCGGTTCGCCGGGGCCGGTCGAGTACCGCGGCATCGACCTTGAATCGGGGCGCGAGCTGTTCTGCTGCGGGCCTTATGCCAACGGCACCAACAATATCGGTGAGTTCCTCGCCATCGTGCGGGGGCTGCTCTGGCTCGAAAAGCACGCGCTGGAAATGCCGGTGTACTCGGATTCCGAGACGGCCATCGCCTGGGTGAACAACGGCGCCGCAAAGACCAGTCTCACGCGCGGACCCGGCAACGTCATGCTCTTCACCCTCATCCACAGCGCCGAGAACTGGCTGGCCGAGAACGTCCTGCGCGAGGGCGCCGTCCAGAAATGGGATACGGAACTATGGGGCGAGAACCCCGCCGACTTCGGGCGCAAGTGACCCGCCCGTACATCACAACCAGGAGAACCTCACAAAGTGAACACCGCACTGCTCATCATTGACATCCAGAAGGAATACTTCCCCGGCGGGCGCAGGGAACTGGTGGAACCGCTCCAGGCCGCGCAGAAGGCCTACCAGCTCCTGCAGTGCTTCCGCGAGCACGGCGGGCATCACGTCCACATCCAGCACGTCGCCAGCCGCCCGGATGCGGCCTCCTTCATCCCCGGAGACCGCCTCACCGACATCCACGACAGCGCGGCGCACTTCGAGGGCGAGCCTATCATCCAGAAGCATTACCCCAACTCCTTCCGCGAGACGGGGCTGCTGGAACTGCTGCGCGGCTGGGACATACAGCGCGTGGTCGTGTGCGGCATGATGTCGCACATGTGCGTGGACGCCACCGCCCGCGCCGCCGCCGACCTGGGCTTCCAGCTCATGGTGGCCGAGGACGCCTGCGCCACGCTGGACCTGAAGTTCAACGATACGCTCATCCCCGCCGATCACGTCCACAAGGCCTTCATGGCCGCCCTCAAGCATTACGGCCAGGTGCTGACCGCCGAGCAGGTCCTTGTGCAGCTTGCCGCCGAGCAGGAGAAGGCGCACCCCGTATGACGGTGCTTGACCCCGTCCGGCAGAAGAAGGCCAGGGAATACGCGCGCCTCGGGCGGCGTCTGTGGCTGGTGGATACGGCCTTCAGCGCCCTCTACGCCCTGGCCTGGCTCTTCCTGGGATGGTCGGCGCGGCTGCGCGAGGCGCTGGAGGGCATCACCTCCAACCCCTGGCTCGTGGTGGCGGGCTTCGCAGCCGTCTTCATGGGGATCTATGTGCTGCTCAGCCTCCCGCTGGGATACTACGGCGGCTTCGTCCTTCCCCACCGCTTCGGGCAGTCCAACCAGACGCGCAGGGGCTGGATCACCGACCAGCTCAAGGGCATGGCGATCGGCGCGCCGCTGGGACTGCTGCTGGTGGAGCTGCTCTACCTTGCGCTGCGCCAGACCGGGTCCGCCTGGTGGCTGTGGGCCGCAGGCGGGATGCTGCTCTTCAGCGTGCTGCTCTCCAACCTGGCGCCCATCCTGATCATGCCGATCTTCAACAAGTTCGTCCCGTTGGGAGAGGACCATGCCGGGCTGGCCGAACGCCTGATGAAGCTGGCCGAGCGCGCCGGGACGAAGGTGCGCGGGGTCTTCAAGTTCGACATGTCCCGCCGTACCAAGGCCGCCAACGCCGCGCTGACCGGCATCGGCAGCACCCGCCGCATCGTACTGGGCGATACCCTGCTCAACGAGTTCACCCCCGACGAGATCGAGACGGTGCTGGCGCACGAGCTGGGCCACCAGGTGCATCGCGACATCCCGCTGATGATCGCCTTCGGGACGCTCAGCACGACGCTCAGCCTGTACCTGGCTTCGCTCGCCCTGCGCTGGGCCACCGGCTATTTCGGGTTCACAGGCACGGCGGACGCCGCGACGCTGCCCGCCCTCTCCCTCCTGCTGGGCGCCTACGGGCTGATCACGATGCCCATCGAGAACGCCTTCTCACGCTGGCGCGAAGGCCTGGCGGACGATTACGCCCTGCAAGTCACCGGCAAGAACGAAGCCTTCATGTCGGCCTTCACGCGCCTCGCCAACCAGAACCTGGGCGAGGTGGAGCCGGAGGGCTGGGTCGTCTGGCTGTTCCACTCGCACCCGCCGCTGGGAGCGCGCATCGCGAAGGCGCGGGCGTGGAAGGAAACAGAACCCCGGGGCTGAATATCCATGTCGCTGCGAGGAGGGCGCGCTTCCCGACGAAGCAACCGCACAAGGAATACTGAGGCGCCGGGGCTGAAGCCCCTGCTCAGTTCCCACGAAAGCCCTCCGGGCTCGCCTCT
>CAYMQX010000438.1:0-2634 GCA_964392495.1 uncultured Anaerolineaceae bacterium | reverse complement strand
GCGGCCCACCCTTCCGCCCAATTCCGGTGCGGATGCCGCCTGCATGAAGGCGGCCTTCATCGATGAGACCTTGCCGGATGGGACCATCGTCAAACCCGGCCAGCAATTCACCAAGACGTGGAAGATCCGCAACGACAGCACATGCACCTGGGATACCTCCTACAAGATCGTGTTCTGGGATGGGGAGTTGATGGGCGGCGGATATGTTTACAACTTCCCGCAGCAAGCCCTGCCGGGCGATATCGTGCCCATCTCCCTGGTCCTGACCGCCCCGTTGGAGGATGGCAGCTACAAGAGTTCCTGGAAGCTGCAGACACCTGCCGGCTCCACCTTCGGCGTGGGATATGACTCACCCATTTGGGCGGATATCGTCGTATCCTCCGACACGGATCTAAAGTACAGCATCACCAGCGTGACCTATGCCATAAACCGCGATCCTTTGACAGGCTGCCCCGCCAATGTCTTCTATACCATCACAGCCACCGTCAGCGTGAACGGCCCCCTCACCGTGGTTGTCAACTGGCGCAAGAGCGATGGCACCACCGAGAACAAGCAGACCCTCAAGTTCACCGAGGCTGGCTCCAAGCCCGTCAGCATGGAATGGAGCCTGCACAGGGGAGCGGCGACCAATGAGCGCTGGGTGCAGCTCTTCAGCATCACCCCGGACGAACAGGACTTCGGTAGGGCTACCTTCACCTATGCCTGCGGGCAATAAGCCCCGACTTCCCGGATCCACAAAGGCCCAGCCGACCGGTTGGGCCTTTTTTTCAAAAAACGGGAATAAACAGGTATTTTCCTTCTATCATGCGTTGTTTTTCGCCCTCCATCATCCCTCATGGGAACCCGTCCGGCTCCTCGGGCGTCTATAGAGAACGAAGCCGGTTTTTTTGCCGGTTATTCGAGGAGACCGTCATGAACAAGAAATTCATACCGTGGATCGTACTTGCGCTCTTAATGATCGTCCAACTGGCCTGCAGCGCAGCAGTCCCCGGGCCCGGGACGCCTGACACTGTTGCCACCCTCAACGGGCTCTATACCGCCGCGGCGCAAACCGGCACTGCATCCAGTCAGCAGTCGATACCCACGGCCACTGCCACGCCCGGCCTGCCGCTCCCAACGGCCACCTTCATCCAGCCGCTGCCCACCTCCACGCCTTTTGTGATTCTCACGAACACGCCCGGGCCGGTGGCGCGCTGCGACGCGGCCGCTTTCGTCCGCGACGTGAGCATTACAGACGGGTCGGTGATCTCGCGCGGCGGAAAATTCACCAAGACCTGGCGTCTGCAGAACGTGGGCACCTGCTCCTGGACTCCGGCCTACGCGCTGGTGTTCGTCAGCGGCGATTCGATGGGCGGCCCCGCAGCCGTGAGCATGGGCGCCACGGTCAACCCTGGTCAGAGCATCGACCTCTCGGTGGCACTTACAGCTCCCTCCGGGGATGGACACTACCGCGGCTACTGGAAACTGCGCAACGCATCCTACACTCTCTTCGGCGTTGGCTCACAAGCTGATACCGCCTTTTGGGTGGATATCCAGGTCAAAGGGCCTTCCTACGCCTCTTATGACTTCGTATCCAATGTCTGCGAGGCCGATTGGGAGAACAACAACGGCCTGCTTCCCTGTCCCGGTACGGAGGGCGATCCGAACGGTTTCGTGTTCCGCGTTGATTCGCCAAAGCTCGAGAACGGAGACCGGGCTGACGGATCCGCTCTTCTGACCTTCCCCAAGGACAACCGCAACGGCTTTATCAGCGGCACCTACCCGGCCTTGGACATCCAGAACGGCGACCGATTCCGCGCCCTGGTAAGCTGTGGATATAACAACGAGCGCTGCAATGTGATCTTCCGCCTGGAGTTCCGCTCCAGCGGGCAGGTCTATAAACTGGGCAGTTGGAATGAGGCCTACGAGGGCAAATACTTCTCCGTGGATGTGGATCTCAGCTCGCTGGCCGGCAGGCGCGGCAAGTTTATCCTGACCGTGCTCGCCAATGGTTCGGCGCGGGATGACGAGGCGCTGTGGATCTCGCCCCGCATTGTCAGCAACGGCAACCCGCCCCCCTCGCTCACGCCCTCCATTACGCCCACCCCGACCCTGACCTTCACACCCACCGCCACATATACGGCCTCTCCTACTGCAACGGCCACATTTACGGAGACACCGACTCCCACGTTCACGCCGACCGTCACAGAGACCCCCACACCCTGAGACGTGCGTTATAATGCGATATATTTCATGGAGGTACCACAACATGCGATTTAAACAGTTGGCCTGGCTCGCCTTCAGCCTTGCGGCGGCCACAGCCCTGACCGCCTGCAATATCGGCGCCACTCCGGCGCCTACAATGGATGTGAATGCCATCTATACCCAGGTGGCCGGTACGGCCTTTGCCGATTTCTCATCCAAGATGACCCAGACTGCGCAAGCGGTACCGCCCACGGCCATTCCTACGAACACACCCCTGGCAACCTTCACCCTGCTGCCCACATTCCCGCCCCTTAACACCACGCCCCAGGCAGGGACCACCCCGGGGCTGCTCGCCACACCGATCACTCTTGCTACACCGGGCGCGACCCTTGTTGTGGATAGCTGCAACAATTCCGGCTTCATGGGCGATGTCACCGTACCGGATGGGAC
>CAYMQX010000437.1:0-2637 GCA_964392495.1 uncultured Anaerolineaceae bacterium | reverse complement strand
CCGATCATGAGCTTATCGGTCTGGTGCAGGAGCATGAAAAAGAAGAAGACAACGACCACGAACCAGCGGTAGCGCGAGCTTTGAGGAGTCATGGCGACCTCGTTATGGGGGATGAATTGAGTCTACATTTGATAAATAGGGGCGTCAACACGTCAAACACCCCGCCATTTTGGTGCGAGCGGTGATCTTAACCGGCAGAAGTCCCCTCCCCCGGATCGTACAGGATGATCTGCCGCGCCAACTCCTGCAGTGCATCCACATCCTCAGCGGTCTTGCTGGCACGCCAGTACTGGTCGAGCAGTTCCAGCGGACCGAGGCTGCTGACGACCTGCCCCTCGGGGATGCGGACGCGACTCTGGATCTGCGGGCGTTTCACGAGGTGAAACTCAAAGGCATCTTCGGCGTATTTTCGCAGAGTGATCTCGTCGATCAGTGTATCCCACTCGCGGGGATAATCCACGATCAGGCGCACGATGGCGCCTTTCATCTGTGCGGGTTCCGGAAGGGCGGAGATCAGAGCGGTGGTCACATCCTGGTCGGAGGCGAGGGTGATGCGGCCTTCCAGGAAGGGGCGCACTTCGGCAAGCTGCCGCCACTCGACCTGCGCAGAGCCGCGGCTCACCTCGGCGATGATATAGAACTTGTTGTCACGGGCCTCGCCAAAGTCTACGCGCTCGATGGAGCCCGGGTAGATGACGGGGGGGTGGGCGCCCTGATTGAGGTCCTGCGGCTTGTGGATATGGCCCAGGGCGACATAATCCAGCCGGGGATCCTTGACGAGAGAGGTGGGAAGCACCAGGTCCGCTCCGAGCATGACCATGCGCTCGCCGCCATAGCTGGCGCCCTCCACGGAAGCGTGGGCGGTCAGGATGGTGGGGATGGAGGGATCGGCTTTCTCCAGCATGGCCTCGATGATCTCTGAGATGCGGGTTTCAATTCCGGCAAAGACCTCCTCGGGGGCTTCGGCGCTGGATTCCAGGGCGGCCATGATGCCAGAGCGTGAAACCCAGGGCATGGCGATGACCTGCGCAGGCAGATCCCAGAGGTCCACGGGGCCGAGGAATTCAGGACGGTCGAGGACGCGCACAAAGGGCACCTGGAGGGTGGAGAATTCCTGGATGGCATGGGCGCGCCCGGCAGCAGGAGAGAGGTCGTGGTTGCCAACGAGGAGAAGCGTAGGGATGCGGGCCTGGGAAAGGCGCATGATGCGGCGTCCCCACTCGCGCTGGAAGGTGGGGGCGGGGGCGCGGTCCTTATAGGCATCGCCGGCGAAGATAACGAGCTCCACCCGTTCACGGATGGCCGCATCCACGATCGTATCCAGAGATTTGAGGAAATCCAGGACGCGCAGAGGCAGGCCGCTGGCGGGGTCGTGGCGGCCGTAGTTGGCCATATCGATATGGGCGTCGGCAAAATGCAGGATCTTCATGGAGAGGCAACTATATCACAGGCAGAGGCGACACACGGACCATGATAGGGCGGAGCAACTCGAGGGCGTCCGCGGCGGTCATTTCGGGGATCATTTGCTGTCCTTCGGCCCCTCAAGATCCTCCTGCAGGTCCTTTAAAACCGCCTGCGTGACCTGGCGGAACAAGCGCTCGCGCTCCGGCCTCGATAGAACGACATGCTCTCTTTCCAGTTCCTGCTCGAATAACTGCTGCATCCGCTCAAGGATCTGTTCGGCGGCTTTCAGGCGTTTCACGTTTTGAATCATCCTGCTCAGGAGGTTGACGTATGAACCGGGAATTTGGCCGGGAGGTTCGAACATGGGCCAATCCTTTTTATGATCAGGTAGAGGATGATGAGTCGGCGATCTGCCCCGGCATGGAAGACTTTGCGTCTGAGTGACGACCTGCCCAGAAATGCCAGACCAGCCAGGAGGTCAGACCTCCAAGGATGCCAAGCCCGCCGCCCACCGTCAGGGAATTCATGAATTCGGGCCAGGATGCCCACAGGGAGGGGAGGAAACCGATCAGAAACCCAACAAGAAGGCATGACCACCAACGGATAAGGCGAAACCTGATCCCGAGCAGCGCCAACGGAAGGCCCAGAATGAAAGCAGCCGCGGCGGTGAAAACAAACGCAAACAAGAAGACGATCGCACCCGAAGAGAGGAGATAGAGCAAGTACGCAGTCAGATTGGGCGGAGCATCGGGATCAGCGCCCCGAGTCTTTGCGAGAGAAATACAAGAGAACAGCGCGACGACCAGAGCGGGGACCAATGCCCCGAGCAGAAGGGCAACCAGGCTTTTCAGATACAGGCTGAGCCTGCCGCCTGAACCGGTTTTCATGGCATCTCCTCTCTCCTTCACCATATTAATTCATGGCAGGCAGCAAATCAAGATATTGCGATCCGCGCTATTTACTTGAAAGGATGGAATATAGAACACGAAACCCCAAAAGGGGCGAAAGACACGAAAGTGAAGAAAGAGGCGAAACGCCAGAAGGCCGAGGCGGCCATCTTTTATAAAGGCCGGACGTTTGCTGAAAAAATTGCTTCGGGTGCTCATCCGGTATTCGTGGACCGGATTCTGTGCCGCTTGCAATGACGCAGTATTAAGGGGGAATGCTTCGCCTTCCGAATAGGCTCACAACGACAGGCTGTTATGGCTGGTAGCCCAGATCCTTCAATCCCTG